>DASYOA010000312.1:0-5162 GCA_036008265.1 Opitutaceae bacterium | reverse complement strand
GGCTGGCTGGAAGCGATGGAAGAGGGGAAGCGGGGTCGCCCGGGTGAAGCTGGTTGGTTTGGAAAAACGCTGCGCACAACCCCGATCACCTGTTCCAAATCTTCCTCTGTCATGGCCGAGCCCGATGGGAGACAAAGCCCTTGGTTGAAAAGCCGATCCGACACCGCCCCGCCCACGACTTCGCAACCGGCAAACACCGGTTGCGAATGGAGCGGCTTCCACACCGGCCGCGCCTCGATGTTCTCCGCCTCGAGTGCACGGCGCACCTGCTCGCTGTCCACGCCGGCCTTCGCCGGGTCGATCGTCAGGCAGGTGAGCCAGCGATTGCCCCGGCTGCCCGCCGCCTCGGGCATGAACGCCACGCCCGGCAGATCCTGCAACGCAGCCACATAGTGGGCAAAGACACGGCGGCGGGCCTCGACGCGCTCGCCGAGCACCTGCAGTTGGGCGCGGCCGATCCCCGCGAGCACATTGCTCAACCGATAGTTGAAGCCAAGCTGGGAGTGTTGATAGTGCTGCGCGGGGTCGCGAGCTTGGGTTGCGAGAAAACGGGCTCGGTTAATTAGCTCTTCATCCTCCGATACCAGCATGCCGCCGCCCGAGGTCGTGATGATCTTGTTTCCGTTGAACGAGAAGATGCCCATCCGGCCGAAGGTGCCGGCGGACCGGCCGGCGAGCGTTGCGCCCAAGGCTTCCGCCGAATCCTCAATCAGCGGCACGCCATACCGGTTGCAGATTGCCGCGATGCGATCAAGGTTCGCGCATTGGCCGTACAAGTCGACCCCGATCACCGCGCGCGGCAAACGGCCGGCCCGGGCCCGCGCCGCCAGCCATTCCTCGAGCAAGGCAGGATCCATGTTCCACGTTGTCTCGTCAGAATCGATAAACACCGGGCGGGCCTGCTCGTAGATGATCGGGTTCGCCGAGGCCGTGAAGGTTAGTGTAGAACACACGACTTCCTCGCCGGGCTGCACGCCCAGCAAGCGCAGGGCGAGATGGATGGCGGCCGTGCCCGAGGATACGGCCGCAGCATGACGGAAACCGAATTGCGCGCAAAACTCGCGCTCGAACGCGTCCACGTGCGGGCCGACGGGAGCAATAAAGTTCGTGCGAAAAGCTTCCTCGATGAAGGCATATTCGGCCGCGCTCATGTGCGGCGGGGAGAGGAAGATGCGATGCTTCGCCGGGCGTTGGATGGTCAGGACATTCATAAATTGCTCGCTGTGACCGGCTGCTTCACGACGAGACCGAGCCGCCCCAGGCCGCGCAGAACCTCGGCGAAGCCCGGGTCGTCCCATAAATTTTCCAGTGGTTCATTGCTCGTGAGCCGGATGAAATATTGCTCGCGACTGCCGAGGACCGCCTGTTGCACGGCATCCTTCCACCACAAGATCGGGCTGGGCACGTTGTTGAAGCGGTCGCCGTAGTCGTAGAGGTGGCCTTCGACCAGGTGCCAGTAAAGGACGTAGGTCGGGCTGCCGCCAAGCGGCGGCTCGAATTCCCGCCATTCGGCCGGTTGCAACACCGCGCCTTCAAAAATTTCGGGTTGTTTGAACTTCATGGCGAGGCAGCGCCAGCCATTCTCGGTCCAGCAGCGGTCCGGGGTGTGCGAGGCGACGAGTCGCGTGGGCATTTTGCCCGCGCCCCAATAGGCGACGTACACGCCGAAGTTCTCCCCGCCGCGGCTGAATTCGCGATTCAAGACCGCGTCGTAGTTGAGCACTTTTTCGGTCTCTTTGGAGATGAACTCATTTGCGCCCAAGGGCACATCGGCGCCGGTCCAGCCGCCGGGAATGGCCAGGGGAATGGTCTCGGCGAGGTGCGGGTCGTGCGGTTTGGGCGTTTCGTGGAAAAATTTCACGCCCTGTATGCCCACGGCCACCACCAGCACGAGTGCCGGCAGCACCAACGGCCACCGCAACCACCAGGTCTTCGACGCCTCACTCATGGGCCACCTTTCTCATGAAATAGGGGCGCGCCGGGACGCCAAAGACCGTGGCGCCGGCCTGCACGTCGCGGGTCACGACCGCACCGGCACCGATGGTGGCGCCGTCGCCGACTTTCACGCCCGGCAGGATTGTGGCGTGGCTGCCCGCCAGCACACCTTCGCCCAGCACCACTCCGCCGGTGATGTCGACATGGCAGTGAAGCTGGGTCCAACGTCCGATGACCGCATCATGTCCCACGGTCGAATGCAGGTTGACCGTGACAAAATCGCCGAGCCGCGTATCCGAATCCACCACCGCGAACGGGCAAAGGATCACGCCTTGACCGAGGACGACGTTTTCTCCCAGGACCGCCGTCGAATGAATGACGGTGGTGAAAACGCCGCCCCGGGCGAGGATCTGCTGCACGCACCGGCGCTTGGATTCAACGATGCCGATGCTACAAATGAAAACATCGCCTGGCTCCGGCACATAGTCGACGACCCGGCCCAGGATCGGCACATCTTTCGTGAAACCATCGAGCGCATGGAGATTATCGTCGAGGAATCCTTTCACCGGCAGGGCCGCGACCGACTGGCGCGCCCACGCCAGCGTTTCGCGGCCAAACCCGCCGGCTCCGATGATGACAAGCTGTTTCATGGGTGAACGGTCCGGAGTTTTTTTAGATTTCGGGTGGAATCGATGGCCGCAACCAACCGCACCACGACCGGAAGTTTTTGCGGTGCGAGCAGTCCCGACACAAAAGCGTGCAGCATTCGCTTCACGGTTACTGCATCGCGCTCCGTGCCGAGCCAGACGATTTCCGCGGCCACGACCTGCCCGAGCACCGCGTTGGGCTCCGGGCCAACCCGGCAGTCCGCCACCATGGGGTGCGTGAGCAGCGCGCTCTCCACCTCGCCCGGCAAAACTTTTTCTCCGCCGACGTTGATCAATTCTTCCCGCCGTCCAAGCACGCGAACCGACCCATCGGGCAGCTGTTCGGCGAGATCGCCGGTTCGAAACCAGCCGGGGGCATCCAATCCATTGGCCTGGCCCGAGAGGTAGCCGAGTGCCCGTGCGGGGCTCTGCACCCACAACTCGTCGTCGACAATTTTCCAGGCAAACCCGGTTCGGTCTTCGCGGAGCACGAGACGGGCGCCGACATTGCGCACGGGCAGGGCGCCGGTTTCGCTCGTGCCGAATCGTTGGATAAATTCCACTTGTGGCAACACGGTGCGCAGCCGTTCGAGCAAACCCGCCGGCATGGGCTCGGCGCCATAAGGGATGACGCGCAGCGAGGTCAGGTCGTGCGCCCGGTGGATTTCCGCCATCAAGAGCAGATTCAGGAAACTTGGCGTCGCCGGCATGACTTCCACCCGATGCCGCGCAATGGTTGCCGCCACGGCTTCCGGCGTGAAGTCCGCCGGCGGCGCCACCAGCACCTGTCTGCCCGCCAGGGCGCGCCAGGCCATGTCGAGTCCGCCGATGTGATCGAACCGCATTAACGGCAATGTCCGTCGCGACCGGACCGTTCTGACCGGCACCGTGGCCAGCAGCGCAGGGAGATCGTGGAGCACGAGCTTCGGAGTCCCGGTCGTGCCGCCCGTGGCCAGAATGAGTCCGGGGCGGTTGCGTGCGCGCAGCTGGTCGAACAAAGGCGCGGCCATCGCCGAGGCCGTTCCTTCGCCCACTCGGACCAGCCGGCCATTTTGCACCCGCCATCCGATCTCAATGAAATTTTTCCAAACCTGGATCTCCCCGGCTCGCTCGGGCCGGAGCGGCGCCACCACCGCGCCGGCCGCCGCCGCACCGAACAGCCAGGGCAGGGACTCGAAGCTCGCTTCGCCGGGTATGACCACCACGGAGCCGGGAGACACGCCGGCGTCGAGGCATTGGCGGCGGGCCGCCTCGATCGTGGCCCCAAACTTCGACCACGACCGCGCACCGAAATCGTCCAGCCACAGCTCGCAGCCGGCGCGCTGATGGGCCAGCCGCACGATGTTCTCGACGGCGAGAAAATTTGGTTCGTCGTTCACGTTCATCGGATGACCATTTCCCCGTTGGCCGCCGCCAAGCTGATCAGCGGTTCACTCCCCCCAGGTAGACAACTTGGCCCGTGACGAAACCGCTCTGAGGGGAAAGGAAAAAATCGATGACGTTGATGATATCATCAATTGCCCCAAACCGCCGGATCGCCTGGCGCGCCAGCAGCGCATCCATTTTTGCCTTGGGCACGCTTTTTATCAGATCGGTGGGCACCGGGGTGGGGCCGACCGCATTCACGGTCACGCCCGTCGGGCCGAGTTCGCGGGCCAGCACCTGGGTGAACGATTCCACGGCGGCTTTGCTCGCGGCATAGAGCGATTCACCCTCCAGCCGGAGCGGGGTGGCCACGGTGGCGAAGTTTACAATCCGGCCGGCTTTGTGGCGCACCATCGTCTTGGCGACTTCACGGCAAAAGAGAAACGTGCCGTGAAAATTGGTCGCAAAGATCGCCTGCGCGGTGGCCGCGGTCGAAAGCAGGGCGTGGTTCATCGAGGCGATGCCGGCGTTGTTCAGCAAACCGTCGATCCGTCCATGCTGGCGCACTGCCGCGCGCACCATCGCGACGACGGCTTTCTCGTCGGAAACGTCGAGTTGGAAATGAGAATAGCGCGGATGCTTCACCGAGGCCGGAGCGCGGCTGCAGCCGCAAACGACATGGCCTTCCTTCAAATAGTGCTCGGCCAGCCCGAGGCCGATGCCGCGGCTGGTTCCGGTGACGAGGAGAACGCGCGGAGACTTCATTTTGCGAGCAGCTCAACGATGTAATCCGTAAGCGCGGAGGCATCCCGGAAGGGTGACCGGCTGCGGCTCATCGCCTGCTCGCTGGCCAGCACCACTTCGCGGCCAAATTCCTCCGCCAGCCGGTATTCGAGATCGGCGAGAAAACTCACCAAGGCGAGGCTGTCGAGAACTCCTCCCGGGCCGAAAATCAGTTCGCCGTTGGTGCTCGAAACCGGTTGAGGCAGGGTGTCGATCACCAGTTGATGGACTTTTTCAAAACTGGCCTGAGCTTGGGTATGCATGGGGTTTGACGGTTATCCCTGCCTCCCGGCGAGTCGAGAAACGGAAGGTTACATTACTGTGACTGTGGCAACCAAAGGCTGAAAAACTGAAAGGCTGAAGGGCTGAAAAATCAAAGTGCCAAGATAAGCTTACGGACCTCTTCTTACTTATGCCCTGATGCTTTCGTCG
>DASYOA010000311.1:0-4866 GCA_036008265.1 Opitutaceae bacterium | reverse complement strand
ACTAATTACCAACTACTAACTACCCCTTACCAAGCCACAACATTCACCGCTCGCAGTGCCGCCACGTTTCGCGGGTAACGACTAAATACAAACCACCCAATTCCACCATGCCTGCCACCGCCTCCGATTTTCAGTCCGTCTTCCCGGCCCTCGCCTTCACCAACCGCACGAGCGCGCGCACCGCACAGTCGCCGATGTCGCTCGAGGCGATCCAGCGCGGCATCGACGAAGTCGCCGGGCTGCCGCTCTCCCGCGCCCGCTCGCTCCCGGCCCAGGCCTACACCAGCGAGGAATTCTTCGAATGGGAAACCACGCACCTGCTCCGCGCCGGCTGGCAATGCGTCGCGCACATTTCGCAGATCCCACAGCCGGGCGATTTCCTGAACCTCGATTTGCTGGGCGAGCCGCTCATCGTCGTGCGCGACAAGGACCGCCAGGTGCGCGTGCTTTCGCGCGTCTGCCCGCACCGCTCGATGGACATCATGCCCGAGGGTTTCGGCTACGACGGCCACGGCCCGGCGGAAGCGAAGCCCGGCACGCCCGCCTGCGGCCACACGCGGCTTTTCCTCTGCCCGTACCACGCCTGGACCTATGAACTCGACGGCAAGCTCAAGGCCTGCCCCGAAATGCACCAGGCCGAGGGCTTCGTGCGGGACGACTGCGCGCTCAAAACCTTTCGCAGCGACATCTGGAACGGCTTCGTGTTCGTGAACATCGACGGCCAGGCTCCGCCGCTGGCCGAAGGCCTGGAGGAGATGGCCGCCGATGTCGCCCCGTTTCACCTCGGCGAAATGCAGCTCGTCAGCGCCTTCGAGTGGGACTGCCCGTTCAACTGGAAGGTGCTCGTGGAAAATTTCATGGAGAGCTACCATCACCTCGGCATTCACAGCAAAACGCTCCAGCCGATGATGCCGGCACGCGACACCTGGGTCGAGCAGGAGCGCCGCCATTACATCCGGGCGCATCTGCCCTACAAGGATTCGGTGCGCGAGGAATACCGCGCCTTCATGGAACGTGGCGATTTCTCGGAGGATCTCCCGCCCATGCCGGGCCTCAGCGAAAAACTGACCTTCGAATGGGGCCTTTTCCTGGCTCATCCCTCGTTCCTGCTCATCACCGCCCCGGACCGTGCCATCTGGTATCGCATCCAGCCGCTCGGCCCGGATCGCATGAAGCTGCTCACGACCCTGCTGCTGCCGTCCGCCGTCGTCGCGCAGGAAAATTTTGCGCAGCTGCGGGACAAGACCGCCAAGTCGATGGTGGATTTTCACCTCGAGGACCTGGAAGTGTGCACGGCCGTGCAGCGCGGCTTTTATGCCAGCGGCTGGCAGCAGGGCCGCCTCAGCCACCTCGAGATGCCCGTCTGGCTTTTCTATCGCTACCTCGCCGCCCGCATCCGCGGCGTCTGGCCCACCGAAGATTCCCCCGCCGCGCCGAGCCAGCGGCCCACTCCTTGAACATTCAACATTGAACATCCAACGTCCAAGTCCTGATTCCGGCTTCTATTTCTGGTCAGCCTTGGATGTTGGGCGTTGGAAGTTGAATGTTGAGAAAAAGCCGCTCCCCCGTGTTCGCCCTCGCCGATAAATCCGCCATCGTCACCGGAGGTTCCTCCGGCCTTGGCCGCGCCATCGCGCAAGGCTTTCGCGACGCCGGCGCCTATGTGCTCGTCGCCGACCGGCGGCCGACGCCCGACGATTTCGAGTTCTGCGAAACCGATGTCTCCAGCGAGGACGATGTCGCGGCCATGTTCGACACCGCGCAACGGCTGTTCGGCCGCGTCGATATCCTCGTCAACAACGCCGGCATTCAACCGCTCGGTGTCGGCTTCGAACGCGTCACCGGCCTGCTGCTGGAGCGCACTTTTGCGGTGAACGTCCACGGCGTCACCTTCGGTTTGAAGCACGCCGCGCGCGCCCTCGCCGACGGCGGACGCGTGATCAACATCGCCTCGTTCACCGGCATGATCGGCGTGCCCGGCGCAGCCATTTACGCCGCGTCGAAAGCCGCCGTGATCCACCTTTCGCGCCTCGGAGCCATCGAGCTCGCGCCGCGCCACATCACCGTCAACGCGGTCAGCCCCGGCACGATTCGCACGCCGGCGGTCACGGACATCCCCAACAATCCCGAGATTGCCTTCATCGAGCAGCGCACCCCGCTCGGCCGCCTGGGCGAGCCGGGGGAAGTCGCGGCGCTCTGCCAGTTTCTCGCCTCGGACGAGGCCGCCTTCATCACCGGCCAGAATATCGCCATCGACGGCGGCCTCACCACCGGCTGGACCGAACACCCCGTCGTGCCACCCGCCAATGTGCAGAACGGGAGGTGGACCGATGACCTGTGAAACCCAGATCGCGCCCGCCTTGGTCGAACTTCCGCCCGGCAACTTTATCATGGGTGGAACCGACCACGACAAATTTGTCACCGACACCGAGCGGCCGGCCCATCGCGTCGACATCGCGCACCGGTTCGCCCTCGGCCGCTTTCCGGTCACGGTCGGCGAATACCGCGCGTTCGCACCGCGGCACGCGCCGAATGATGACCCCGACTGGCCGGTTGTGAACGTGAGCTGGGACGACACCCAGGCTTTCTGCATCTGGCTCGCCTCGCTCACCGGCCAGCCGTTCCGCCTGCCAGCGGAAGCCGAGTGGGAATACGCCTGCCGTGCCGGCACGCGCACCTCTTTCGTGGATGGCGATAAAATCACGCCGGACGACGCCAATTTTCTTTATTCCGAAGAAGGCCAGCGCATCGGCCTCGGCCGGCGCACACCGGCCGGCCGTTACGCACCCAACGCCTTCGGCCTGTACGATCTCCTCGGCAATGTGTGCGAGTGGGTCGAGGACGTCTGGCATCGTAATTATGACGGCGCGCCGGGCGACGGTTCGGCGTGGCTCACCACCGGTGGTGAGCTGAGTCGAACCATTAGTGGTGAGCCACGCCGAACCATCCGCGGCGGAGCGTGGGATTATCTCCCGCGGCTTTTGCGCAGCGCCTGGCGCGACTCGCTGCCGCACACGCATCACCGCGACAACGTCGGCTTTCGCCTCGCACTAACCATACCCTAACCATACCCCAACCATGCGCCTCCAAGTTTTCCGCTCGCTGTGGACCAATGGCTTCAACCTCGACGCCGCGCTGGCCGATTGCCGCACCGGCGCGTTCGACGGCGTGGAAGGCCCCGTGCCACTCGAAAAAGCTACGCGCGACGAGTTTTTGGCGAAGCTGCACGCCGCAAACGTGCCTTTCATCGCGGAAATCACCACCGGCGGCAGCTACGTGCCGACCAGCCTGTCGCCCACGCAACATCTCGACGATTTCCGTCACAAGGCCGAGGCCTCGCTTGAAGGCGCGCCGCTTTTTTTCACCGTGCTGGCCGGCTGCGATGGGTGGCCGCTGGCGCAGAGCGTGGATTTTTTTGGCCGTGCCATCGAAATCGCCAACCAACTCAGCGCGACCGCGAGCTTCGAGACCCACCGCAGCCGCGCGACGTTCACCCCGTGGATCACACGCGACCTGCTGCGACAGCTGCCCGCGCTCCGGCTCACCTGCGATTTCTCCCACTGGTGCTGCGTGTGCGAGCGCCTCGTGCTCGACGGTGAGCCCGATATCCTCGCGCTTTGCGCCGAACGCGCTCACCACGTCCAAGCCCGCGTCGGCTACGACCAGGGCCCGCAAGTGCCCCATCCCGACGCGCCCGAATATCGCGTGGCGTTGGGCGCGCACGAACGCTGGTGGGACGCCATCTGGGACGCCCACGACCGGGCCGGCCGCGCCCTCACGACGATGACGCCCGAATTCGGGCCCGACCGCTATCTGCACACCCTGCCATTCAGTGACGCGCCGGTCGCGAACCTCGATGAGATCAACCACTGGATGGCGGCGCGGCAACGCGGGCGATTTGTGGAGTATGCGGGAGCCAACGCCGCGCGGCCCGAAGTAACAGGTATCAAGTGACAAGTTCCAAGATTACCAACCTTCAACTCCCAGCGCTGAACTCCTGATACTTGTTACCTGATACCTGATACTTTTCTCACCCCCTACCCCAACCGTGAAAAGCAAACCTCCAACTTCCACCTGGTCTTCCCTCACTTGGGAAGAACTTTCGCGCCTGCCGGCGGAAGGTTGCGATGCCGCGATCCTGCCGGTCGGCGCCACCGAGCAGCACGGCCCGCACCTCGGCACTGGCATGGATTCATCACTGGCCGAAAAATTGTGCGCCGCCGTGGGCACGCAGACGAACGTGCCCGTGCTGCCGCTGCTGCCTTACGGCTGCTCGCTCGGACACTCGCGCCGCTGGCCCGGCACGCTCGCGCTCAGCCCGCAGACGCTCATCGCCCTCGTCAGCGAAATCGGCGACTGGGTGCACGCGTCCGGATTCCGTCGTTTCTTTATCGTCAATTTCCATATGACCAACGCCGCACCGCTGCGCTGCGCGCTCGAGGTCCTGCGCAGCCGCTACGACGATTTCATGGTGGCGGTGATCAACACCGCCACGCTCAGCCCGCGCGTGGCCCGCGCATTTTCCGCCGACGCCACCGACTGGCACGCCAACGCCGCCGAAACTTCGCTCATGCTCGCCCTCGCGCCTGAATTGGTGCGGCGCAAACGCATCAAGTCCGCCGACGATCCTGATCGCACGCGCGGATTGGTCTTTGCGCATCCCGTGAACCGCACGAGCACGAATGGCGTCACAGGTTATCCGAGCCGCGCGACGGCCGCGCAAGGCCGGAAACTTTTCCAATGGATGATCGCCGATCTCGCAAGGCTCGTCCGCCGCGGGCGGCGGGAAAAGCCGCCGCTGGCGGCATCTTACTTCAAATCTGTCGTCATGCCGCCCCGGCGGAGTAGTTAGTAATTAGAAATTAG
>DASYOA010000310.1:0-2380 GCA_036008265.1 Opitutaceae bacterium | reverse complement strand
CGGCGGCATCTACCAGCATGCCGGCCCGGAAATCGGAGTGGCCTCGACCAAGGCCTTCACCTCCCAGCTGCTGCTCGGCGCGATGATTGCGCTGTATGTCGCCCGCATGCGCGACATGAGCTTCACCGACGGCGTGCAGTTCGTCCACGCGCTCAAGCAGGCGCCGGCGCTCGCCAAAAAAGCGCTGGAACAGGCGCCGCACATCAAGGCCATCGCCAAACGCTACGCGCACTACAGCGACATTCTTTTCCTCGGTCGTCTCTCGCTTTTCCCCATCGCGCTCGAGGGTGCGCTCAAGCTTAAGGAAATCTCCTACATCCACGCCGAGGGTTATCCCGCCGCCGAGATGAAGCACGGGCCCATCGCGCTCATCAGTGAGAAATTCCCGAGTGTCTTCTTCGCCACCAAGGGCGAGATGTTCAACAAGCTCGTCTCGAGCATGCAGGAGATCAAGGCGCGCAAAGGCAAAATCATCGCCATCGTCACCGAGGGCACCGAGCTGCCCGAGGGCCTCGCGGATGAAGTCATTGCCATCCCCGACTGCCACGAGGCCCTGCTGCCCATCGTCGCGACGATCCCCGTGCAACTGCTCAGCTATTACATCGCGGTCGAGCGCGGTTGTGATGTGGACAAACCGCGCAATCTCGCCAAGTCTGTCACGGTCGAATGAGGGTAGAAACCGCTAATCCACGCTAATTTTCGCTGATGAAAACGCTGCACATAGCGCGATGGTGAAACGCCGCGCGCGCCACGTCGGAATCTGATTCGCACAGCGAAAGCCTCACGGCTTTCACGAACGCAGAATCGGTTTTATGTCTCCCAGAAAATTAGCGGCCATTAGGGCCTGCCCTCCGCAGCTTTAGCGAAGGAGGGTCCATTCGCGGTTTATCTTCCATGCAAATTTTTCCCGATCGTTCCAACTTTCTCAAGCTCGCCCAGCAGGGCAACGTCATCCCGGTCTACACTGACCTGATGGCCGACTTCGAAACGCCCGTCTCCGCCTATGCCAAGTTGCGCGGCCACGGCCCGGCCTACCTCCTCGAGTCGGTCGAAGGCGGCGAAAACCTTTCGCGCTACAGCTTCATCGGCTGCCGCCCGCGGAAAATTTTCGCCTGCGGCCCGCAGACGACCGTCATCAGCGAACCCGGCCAGCCCGCGCAGACCGTGCCCACGCCGGCCGACCCGCTCGCGCTGCTCGAGACCGAACTGCGCCGCTATCGTCCGGTCAAGGTGCCCGGGCTGCCCCGCTTCACCGGCGGCGCCGTCGGCTTCATCAGCTACGAATACATCACGCGCATCGAGCCCAGCGTGCCCGCCGCGCCCAAGGACGAACTGAAGGTGCCCCTCACCTATTTCATGTTGTCGGACGCACTCCTGATTTTCGACCGGGCGAAGCAGACCCTCCGCCTTTGCGTCAACGCCCACGTGCAGGGCGATGGCGCTGCTGCCGCCCACGCCGCGGCCGAGGCCGAACTGCGCGAACTTTTTGAAATCCTCCAGCAGCCGCGCGCGCTTGCGCCCGCACCGCTCGTTTCGATCGCCAAGATCGAAGTGCCGCCGGGCAATTTTACGCGCCCGGCCTACGAAAAGCTCGTCGATGGCGTGAAGGAATACATCCGGGCCGGCGACATCATCCAGGTCGTGCCCTCGCAACGGTTCACCCGGCCCTTCACCAAGTCCCCGCTCGATCTCTATCGCGCGCTGCGCACGGTCAATCCCTCGCCCTACATGTTCATCCTCGACACGGGCGACTTCGCACTCGTCGGCGCCTCGCCCGAAGTGCACGTGCGCCTGACCGACGGCCTCGTCGAAATCCGCCCCATCGCCGGCACCCGCAAGCGCGGCGCCACGCACGAGGAGGATGTCGCGCTCGAGAAGGAACTATTGGCCGACGACAAGGAGCGCGCCGAGCACCTCATGCTGGTGGATCTCGCGCGCAACGACATCGGCCGCGTCTGCGACTACGGCTCGATCCAGGTACCCGAGTTCATGATCGTCGAGCGCTACTCGCACGTCATGCACATCGTGTCGCAGGTCGAGGGCCACATCGCGCCCGGCAAAACCGCCTTCGACCTCATGCGCGCGACCTTTCCCGCCGGCACGGTGAGCGGTGCGCCAAAAATCCGCGCCATGCAGATCATTGCCGAGCAGGAACCGGTGCAGCGCGGCTTTTATGCCGGCGCGCTCGGGTACTTCGGCTACGACGGCAACATGGACACCTGCATCACGCTCCGCACCGCGTTGCTCAAGGACGGCAAAATTTATATCCAGGCCGGTGGCGGGATCGTGTCCGACTCCGATCCCGTGGCCGAATACCAGGAAACCATCAACAAAGCCTCCGCGCTCTTCAAAGCCGTGGCCATGGCCGAGCAGTTTTGAG
>DASYOA010000309.1:0-3428 GCA_036008265.1 Opitutaceae bacterium | reverse complement strand
CAACAGGCCGAGATTGTAGTGGTAAAGCGGCTCGCGCGGCGCCAGCTGGATGGCCGCCATGAAATACGGCAACGCCTCGGCCGGCCGGCCCTCCTCGGCGAGATAATTGCCGAGAAGATTCTTTACCACGGGAATGTCTTTATCGAGCGCGTTGGCCTCGAGCAGCTGGACGACGGCTTCCTTGCGCATGTCGATTTTCCACAACATCTGGCCGTAGTCGACGCGGGCCTCGGTGAAATTGGGGTGGTCGTGTAAAAGCACGCTGTAGGCGTCGGCCAGTTGCTGGAGCTGCGACTTGAGGTTCTCCTGGTCGAAATCCGGTGAGTCCTGGTTTTTTTCCGCGTCGGCAAAAAGCGCCTGCTGGCGCGCGACCAAGTCCTTGAGCGTGTCCCCGGGCGTAGGGCCGGAGTCCGCCGCGTGCAACGCGGCCGCGAATGCGGCCAGGGCAATGACTAAACGGAGGGGGTTCACCATGGTAAGATGAAGTCCGACCCAGCCCGGGCGCAAACGTTCATAAAAAATTTATCTGAGGGCTTCACGTTTCTGATTAGACAGGCGCAATATTGTAGCCGGGGTCGTTGACCCCGGTCCGGCCTCAATGGCCTGCAGCCCACGCTCAGCACCGCGCGCTTCCGCCGCCCCGGTGGCGTGCAGCTGAGTTTTTTAATTGTATTCGGTAGGGACGGCTGCCCTCAGCCGTCCGTTAAGTTCGGCCCGTTGAGGGCAACGGGCCCTACCAAGATTTGCCGTAACAACGCACTCTCCCTGACAAACCGCATTGTCAGCGCGCCTTTCTCCTGCGAGACATGTCCACATACCCGTGACCCTTCTCGATCGCTACATTTTCCGGAGCGTGCTGCTCACCTGCGCCGGCGCCGTGGGCTTGCTTTCGTTCCTCTTTGTTTTGGTCAGCGCCTTGAAGGACCTGCTGGGCTACATTCTCGCGGGGCAAATCGCCGTGGGCACCGTGGCCAAGCTTTTGCTGCTGCTGCTGCCTGCGACCATGCCCTTTGTGCTCGCCCCTGGCGTGCTCACCGGCGTGCTGCTGACGCTCGGCCGTCTTTCGGCCGACAGCGAAATCACCGCGATGCGCACGGCCGGCCTGAGCCTGCCGCGCATCGCCCGTCCGATCTTTATTTTTGCCGTGCTCGGCGTCGCCATCGGCCTCTACGTCAACTTTGAAGCCATGCCCTACGGCCGCGTGACGTATGAGCAGGGGCTCCGCGAAGCCGTGCGCACCAAAGCCCTCGCCTACATTGTGCCCAAGACGTTCGTGCACAGTTTTCCCAACGCCGTGGTCTACGCCGGCGACCGGCAGGGCGACGTTCTGCATGACGTCTGGGTGTGGACATTGGACGATGACCGGCGCGTGAACCTTTTCATTCACGCGCAGTCGGGGCGCATCAATTACGATGAGGAAAAAAACACCATCGAAGCCCGCCTGGAGCAAGCCCAGCCCGAGTGGCGCAATGGCGCGCAGGACGGGGATTTTTCGAAAGTGGTCGAAGGTCACGCCGAAATTTTTCCGCTCACCTTCTCGCTCGAAAAGGTGTTCAGCGGCGACCACAGCTTTCATCGGAAATTGATGTGGATGACCTTCGACGAGCTTCAGGACGAACGCACGCGGCTCGTCACCCAGCACGTCGCCCCCGCCGAGGCCAGGGACCATGCCCGCGACATCATGAAGGTGCAGTACACCCTCAGCGAAAAAACCAACTTCGCGCTCGCCGTGCTCTCATTCGCGCTCATCGGCGTGCCGCTCGGCATCAAGGTCTCACGCCGGGAAACCAGCGCCAACCTCGGCCTGGCCGTGCTCATTGGCGGCGGTTGGTATTTTCTCACGATCATGATTGGCTGGCTCGACCAGCATCCTGAATACCGCCCCGACCTGCTGCTCTGGCTGCCCAACCTGATTTGCCTCGGGCTCGGACTGTGGCTTTTTTATCGCCTGGATCGGCGCTGAGAAAGTTCACGGTTCAAAGCCTGGCTAGAACATTTTCCATTTAGATAGACGTCATATTGTAGCCGGGGTCGTTGACCCCGGCCCGGCCTCAACGAGGCCGGCTACATATGAAATGCGTCAAATTAAATCGAAGCATACAGAGGTTTTTCAGCCACCAACCTTGAACCTCACCGTTGCGTCGCCACGACCCCGCTGCGTCCGTCGATTTCGGCCATCACCTGGTCGCGGGCCGGGATGGCCGCGCGGTCGGCCAGCAGCTCGCGCGCAAGGTCGTCGAGGCGGACAAACTCCACCCCGGCATCCTTGCAGGCGGCGAGCAGCGCGCGGAAAAGCGGACGCCGGCCCATGCCCTCGATCTCGGCATGAAGCGTGAAAACGTTCGGCCGGTCGGGGCTGAGCAGCGAGAGGTAGTGTGCCACGATCTTGTCGTCGGGATATTCGGGCCGGCCGAGCAGCTCATCAAAAGTCGGCAGTGTGCTCGGAATTTCGAGCGTCTGGAAAACTTTCCCATCGATGCGCGGGAAAAACGGCGCGCCGCCGCGCGTGTCGCTGGCGTAGAGCAGGTTCGCCTCGTCGTAAACCTCGCGGCTGCGGGCGTTGCTCTGCCAGCCCGCCGCGCCCGCGGTCTGCGCCTCCTGGGCGAAAATGCGCAAAAACTCCGCCCGCGCCGCGATGAATTCATGGCGCACCTCGGCCAGGCTCATCTTCTGCACGTAATCTTGCCAGCGGTAGTGGTTGTAGCAGTGGATGCCGACCTCGAAGCCCGCCGTGCGCACCATGCGCATCACACCGGAGTTGCGCCGGCCAATGTGCGGCGCCGGCAGCAGCGTGCCATTGAGCAGCGTGCGGATGCCATAAAGTTTGACCACGCTCGTGCGGCTGACTTTTTTGAAAAAACCCGGGCGAAAAACCCGCTTGATCGCGCGGCCGGTCTGGTCGGGCCCAAGCGAAAACAGAAAGGACGCCGGCGCATCGAATGCCTGGCAGTCCTCGACGAGATTCGGCACGCCCTCGCGCGTGCCGCGGTCGGTATCGACATCAACTTTTAGTGCGAGGCGGACAGGCATCGTCATACACAAACGCTTAAACTTTCACTCCGAGTTACACGGATAACCGCAGAGAAATCCCTATCAGTGATCATAAGCGTGCATCAGTGGTTAAAAAACGCCTTCACCGCTCACTCCAGCTGATAATCCTTGTGCGCGAGGTGGTAGTCGAGAGTGAGCTTGATCGCAGTCTTGAGATCCACCTTCGGTTTCCAGCCGAGCTGTTTTTTGATGTTCGCGATCGAGGGCACGCGCTTCTGGATGTCCTGGTAATATTTTCCGAAATATTTCCCCGAGGGCGCCACCACGACCTTCGCCTTCGCGGCATGCTCGGAATACTCGGGATAGCCCCGGAACGCCGCGATGATGAGCTTCGCAAGCTCGGCCACGCTCACCTCATTTCTCGGGTTGCCGACATT
>DASYOA010000308.1:0-6099 GCA_036008265.1 Opitutaceae bacterium | reverse complement strand
GCTGGCCAGCGACGCGGCGGGCGGCTTCATCACCGGCGACGAAATCGTCGTCGATGGCGGATACCACGCGATGACTATTTAAAGATCTGCGATGGCAGATCTCGCTCCGTCTGCCCGTTTTTTGGCTGAAAGGCCCGGCGCTTTCGTATAAAACAACCGAAATTAATCTGTAAGGGTTTTGTTATATTGATGGGGTTGCGATCAACGGATCTGTCTCTTGCATCATTAAACAGGCCAATGTTTTGCGTGTTTTAGTATGATCTTTTGTCGCTCGCCTTATCGAATAAAACATGCCCCGATGGTGGAAGCCACGGTCTGTAGCCGGCAAAATAGACTTGTATAAAGCAGGTCGGTGTTTTTTGTAGCCCCCTCTATGGTCACTGCAAAAATTAAACAACTTACCGAGTATCAAACAAAAGTTGATGCGCTTAAAAAAGCGATCGCCAATCAACTGAAGCACGATCTCTCCTCCCTGCACAAGAAATATGGTTTTGAATCACCGCTGGCCTTGATCAAGGCCATCAAGGCGTCCGCTGGCGGGAAACGTCCCGGACCCGTGGCCAAGGCCGCCGCCAAGGGCGGTAAGAAAAAGCGCAAGCGCGCCAAGATTACGCCGGAAATGAAGCAAAAACTGAAGGGCATGGTCGACGCCGGAAAGACCGGCACCGTGATCGCCAAGTCCCTTGGTATTTCGCTGCCCAGCGTGCAGAATATCAAGAAAGAGCTCGGCCTGGTCAAAGCCCGCAAGAAGTAACCACCAGCTTGTCTCACTTTCGCCCCGCCAAGTCTGGCGGGGCTTTTTGTTTGTTAGAGCGGTTTTAAAAATGGTGTAGCCACGAAGGATCACGAAGAACACAGAGAACAACCTTTCTTTGAGCTTCATGTGATCTTTCGTGGCAAGGGATCCAGCTGATCGCTTACCAAGCGTCCGGGCGGAGGAAACGACATCCTCGCCGTGGTCCAGACGATATGGTTACAGTTTTATTTAAAATGCTCTAGCCGTCACGTGCACCATCATCTTGCGCTGTGCTTCTCCAGCCATTAGCGGTATGGCAACTACATCCCCCGTAATGTCCGCGCCTTATATTCAAGCCAACACGAACCGCCGCCTGCACGATGCGCGCGAGCCGGCGATTTCACCGCTCAACCGCGGCTTCCTTTATGGCGATGCCATTTATGAAGTCTGGCGCACTTACTCCGGTGTCATCTTCGCCTGGGAGGAACACTGGCGGCGGCTCGAGCGTTCCGCGGCGGCGTTGTATCTGACCCTGCCTTTCTCGCCCGAGCAGGCCCTGGTTGAAATCAAGCGCACGGTTGCCGCGTTTTTTTCGGCTGCCGGCGCGCGGCCCGAGGTTTATATTCGTCTCCAGATTACCCGCGGCCATGGCTTGATCGGCCTCGACCCGGCGCTGGCGGACCGGCCGGATTTCACGTTTATTGTGCAGGCCAACCCGGCCTGGACGCCGACGCAGCTCACCCACGGCTTGAATCTTTCGCTGGCCACCGGCCTGCGCCGGAATCCCGTCGCTGCGCTCAACCCGGCGTGGAAAACCGGCAATTATCTAAACAATATCCTCTGCCTGCGCGAAGCGCGCTCGCGCGGGGCGGATGAAGTCGTTATTCTCAACCTGGCCGGGGAGGTGACCGAGGCCGCCGTCTCGAATCTGGCATTCGTGCGGGCCGGTGAAATCATCACGCCGCCGATGGAGGCGGGCATCCTCGGCGGCATCACGCGGCAGTTGCTGTTGGATAAAATCGCGCCGGCCGCCGGCGTACCCGTGCGCGAGGCGGCGGTGCGGCCGGAAGATTTTCCGCAGATGGACGAATGTTTTTTGCTTTCGACCACCAAGGACATATCGGCGGTTGCCACCATCGACGCCGTGCGCTTCAAAATGGGCGACGATTCCCTCACCATGCGGCTCAAACGCGCCTTTGCCGATTATATCCGTTCCTATGCCGGGGCGCATCCCGGGTTGAACCTGAGCTAAGATTTCCGTACTAAGCACCGATTTCATGCCGCAAAAATTCATCGTCATTCTGGCGGGCGGAAAAGGCGAACGCTTCTGGCCGCAAAGCCGCCTGCACCGTCCCAAGCATCTGCTGACCATTGTGGGCGACCAGCCCATGCTCGCCCAGACGCTGGCCCGGGTGCGTCCGCTCGCCCCGGTCCAAAACATTTTTGTCATCACCGCCGCAGACCAGGTGCGCGCGGTGCGCGCGATGTGCTGGGGGCTGCCGCCCGCCAATATCGTGGCCGAGCCCGTGGGCCGCGACACGGCGCCGGCTGTCGGGCTCGCCGCCGCGCTGGTTGCACAGCGCGACCCCCGGGGTGTCTTCGCCATCCTGCCGGCCGACCATGTAATTCACGACACGCGCACCTACCAGGCCGATTTGCGCGCGGCGTTTGCCGCCGCGGCGGGCGCCGAGGTGATGGTCACCATCGGCATCAAGCCGCATGAACCCGCCACGGCTTTTGGTTACATCCAGCGGGGCAAACTCTGGAAAAAGTTTGCGCGCCGGCCGTTTTATGGCGTGCGGCGATTTGTGGAAAAGCCGTCGCTTAAAGTTGCACAACGTTATCTCGCCTCGGGCGATTATCTGTGGAACGCCGGCATGTTCGTCTGGAGCGTCCCCGTCGTGCTGGCGGCGTTTGCGCGGCATGCGCCGGTCTTGCGGGCTGGCCTCGACCAGATCATGGCGGGCCTGGCCCGCCGCCGGGCGCTCGCGCCATTGCTTGAGAAAATTTATCCGGGGCTGCCGAAAATCTCCGTGGACTACGCGCTGCTCGAGAAAGCCGGCAATGTTGTCGTGCTGCCGGCCTCGTTCGACTGGGACGATGTGGGGTCATGGCCGGCGGTTGCCCGGCATCACCCCAAGGACGTTTCCGGCAATGTCGTGCGCGGCCGGGCCATCGTCGAACAGGGGAACAACAACATCGTGGTGGCCGAAGACGGGCATCTGCTCGCCGTCATCGGCGCCGACGACCTCATTGTGGTGCATACGGCCGATGCCACGCTGGTGTGTCCCCGGCACCGCGCCCAGGACATCAAACAACTCCTCAAGCGCATCGGGGCCGGGGCCGGCGGCCGGAAGTGGTTGTGAGCAGATATGCGCTGCCTCGGCATTGATTACGGCGAGAAACGCATCGGCCTAAGCTATGGCGATGCGCTGGGCGTGGCTGTGCCGATGCCGGCGTTGACCTCGGCCACGGCCGAAAAACGCCAGCTGGCGCTCGCCGCGCTCGTGCGCGCCCGCAACATCACCGACTTTGTCCTTGGCCTGCCGCTCAACATGGACGGTTCCACCGGCCCCAAAGCGAAGGAAGTCGAGGCGTTTGCGGCGCAACTGCGCGCCGACTTTGGCCTGCCGGTGCATTTCGTGGATGAGCGGCTCACGAGCTATGAGGCGGAAGAGACGATCCCGAAGTCGCGACGCCGCGCAGTGCGGGCCAGTGGACTCATCGACTCGCGTGCGGCCACGCTGATTCTGCAGGACTTCCTGGATCAAAAATTTCCTCACTCCACCATGGAAGAATGAATGCGCGGCAGCGACAGATTGCTGCTATAATTAAGTGACTATCATCAACCCAGGTTGTCATTCCTCGCACAGCTCGGAATGACATAACAAATTATCCGCGCCATCCGCGGTAAAAAATAAACTTTTCCCATGTCTTCAATTCCTTCCACCCGCTGGAAATGCGTCGTCGCCTATGACGGCACGGCGTTTCAAGGCTGGCAGAGCCAGCCGGGAGGCAAGGCCATCCAGGACGTGCTGGAGCGCCGGCTGCGGGCGATTTTTGGCCGCGATATCCGCATCCACGGCAGCGGCCGCACCGACGCGGGCGTCCACGCACTCGCGCAGGTTTTTCATTTCGACGCCGACTGGTCGCATGGAGTGACCAAACTTCTGGCTGCGCTGTCTGGCGGGCTCCCGGCGGCGATCCAAATTCGCAGCGTGAGGCGCGCGCCGCCGGCGTTTCACGCGCGCTTCGCGGCCACCGGGAAAATTTATTTCTACAACCTGCACCACGGCGGCTGGGCGGATCCGTTCACCGGGCCGTTTTGCTGGTCGTTGCCGCAGCGGCTCGATGTGGCGGCGATGCGGGCCGCCGCCGCGCGGCTGTCGGGCAAGCACGATTTTCGCGCGTTCAGCGCCTTGAATGGCACGACCAAGGACGACACCGTGCGCCACCTGCGGCGACTCGAGCTGACCGGCCGCGGGCCGCGGCTGCGCGTGACGCTGGAGGCCGATGGCTTTCTCTACAAAATGGCGCGCCGGCTGGTGGGGGCACTGGTGGCGGCAGGGCAGGGCAAGTCCACACCCGAGGAAGTCGCGGCCATCCTGCGTTCGCGCGAGCGCACGCATCGCGTGGAGACGGCGCCGGCGCAGGGATTGTTCCTCGCCAAAGTATTCTACAAATGAATGCAGCGCTCGCCGAATTTGCCCGCGGCGTGGCGGATGTGATTTTTCCGCCGGTGTGCGTGCACTGCAATGGACTCGTCGAGGACAGCGGATACCGCCATCTTTGCGGGCATTGCGCTGCGCAGCTCGCTTTTGTTTTGCCGCCCTGCTGCACGACGTGTGGGCATCCGTTTTATGGCGAAGTGCACGGCGAGCGGCTATGCCCGCACTGCGAGACGTTGGCGCCGGCGTTTCGCGAGGGACGCACCGCCGTTTTGCTCAAGGGCCCGGCGCGCACATTGATGCATGAATTGAAATACCATCGCGCGCTGCACGTGCTCGAGGATATCGAGGTGATTTTGCGCCGGGCCCCGGGGTTGGCGGAGTTTGCCCGCGGCGCGGTGCTCGTGCCGGTGCCGTTGCACCCGCGCAAGGAGCGCGAGCGCGGCTACAACCAGAGCGCGCTCATCGCCAGCCGGCTGGCGCGCATCGCCGGCGGGGGCGCCTGCGTCAGGCCTTTGTTGCGCCGCACGGTGGACACCGTTTCGCAAACGACCTTCGATCGCCGGACCCGCCGGCAAAACCTAAAAAATGCCTTTGCTTTGGCCCGGCGCGCGGTGATAAGTTCCGATCAGCATTACATTCTAGTCGATGATGTTTTTACAACCGGTTCGACCCTCAACAGCTGCGCTTTTGTGCTTCGCCGCGCGGGCGGCTTGAATCTCGACGTTGTCACCCTAGGTCACGGTTAAAGAACTCCTTTTCGCCACCGCCATGTCACTTTTCAGCAAGCCGAAATATTCCACCATTGTCCCAAAAAAGAAGGACATCCCGAAGGGCCTGTATGTGAAATGCCCGCTCTCGGGCGAGATTGTTTTCAAGTCGGAGCTCGAGGACAACTTCATGGTTGTCCCCAAGAGCGGCTATCACTTCCAGATCGGCGCGCGCGAGCGCATCGCTGCGCTGGTCGACCCGGACACGTTTGCCGAGGCCGACGCGGGGGTGCGCTCGGCCGACCCGCTGCGCTTCGTTGACTTGCAAGCTTATGCCACGAGGCTGAAAAAATACGAAAAAGAAAGCGGCCTGCCCGAGGCGGTGATCAGTGGCATCGGCAAGATCGAAGGCATCGAGGTTGCGCTGGCGGTGATGGACTTCCGCTTCTGCGGTGGCGCCATGGGCTCGGCCACGGGTGAGAAAATCACGCGCTGCATCGAGACAGCGCTGGCGAAGAAAATTCCCTGCATCATTTTCAGCGCCTCGGGCGGCGCGCGCATGCAGGAGGGCATCTTGTCGCTCATGCAGATGGCCAAGACCAGTGCCGCGCTCGGCCGGCTCGCCGAGGCGCGGCTGCCGTTCATCTCGGTGCTGACCGACCCGACCATGGGCGGGGTGACGGCCAGTTTTGCGACGCTGGGCGATGTCATCCTGGCCGAACCGGGCGCGCTCATCGGTTTTGCCGGCGCGCGGGTCATCAAGGAAACCACGAAGCAGACGCTGCCCGCCGGATTCCAGAGCGCGGAATTTTTGCTCAAGCACGGGCTGATCGACCAGATCGTCTCGCGCCTCGACATGCGCATCCGCCTGCGCGACATCCTGACCGCGCTGTACGTGAAAAAACTTCCCGTCGCCGCCGCCAAAACCTGAGGCGCTCCTGTCATGGGTACGATTGAACTGGCCGACTACGCCGCGGTGCAGGAT
>DASYOA010000307.1:0-7809 GCA_036008265.1 Opitutaceae bacterium | reverse complement strand
CAGATCGCCGTGCGCGGAAAATGGTTTCTCGCCGAGGGCTGGCAGGTTTATTCGCTGGTCTTTTTTGCCTTGGGCGCCGCCTTGCATTTGGGCGGGCTTTGGTTGCTGGCACCGCATTTTGGGGCGTTGGGCGCGGCCGGCTCATTTTTATTCGCGCAATTTGGCATGGTCATATTGGCGCCACTCTTTTTCGCCCGTACCCGCCGGGCGGCCAAATTAGCGTTGCGAAGTTTTTTCCAAGTGAAAAATTGAAGCCATGGCATCGGCGCGTTATGCAGGCAAGTCCGCCTATCATGGAGAGGTGGCGACTCGCTACGATGAAGATCGGGTGGGGGAGCCCCTCTGGGCGCGCGAGCAGGAGTTTGTGGGCGAGTGGGCGGCCACCCTGCCCAAAGCGACCGTGGTGCTGGATGTACCAGCCGGCACCGGGCGGTTTTTGCCGATCCTCTTCCAACATGGGCTGCGCGTGCACGCATTTGACATATCCCCGGACATGGTGGCTGAGCTTCACCGACGTCATCCTGAAGCGGCTGGTTTTGATGTGCGGGTGGCCGATGCGGAACGGCTGCCGCTGCCGGATGGGGCGGTTGCGGCCGTGCTTTGCTGGCGTTTTTTCCATCTCCTCCCGCTCCCGGTCCTGCAACGGGTCTTAAATGAATTCCGGCGTTTGTGCCACGGACCGATTATCGTGCAAGTGCTGTCGGTGCGGCTGGAGGATGGCCCGCGCCCGTGGCTTTCCGCGGTCAAAGCGGTATTCCGGCCGTGGTTTGGCTGGTTGCATCCACGACGTGGAGACAAACCATGGTCGCACATAACCAGTTACAACCACACGGAAAAAAGCCTGCTGGGCGCCTTTCAGTCGGCAGGGTTGGTGGTGAAGGGAACAATGGATCTGGGCGAAAACCACGGGTTGCCAGTGCGGGTGTACCGCCTTGAAGTTGGGGTCAAGACCGCGGGATGAACGCTGCCCTGCAAAAGTTCAAAGTGCGTTGGTTGTCACGGAAGGCCAGCGTGCCGGTGGCAAGTTGCGTCCATTATGGCGGATTTCGTTACGGCCATGGTGAATATAATCCTTACGAGACTTATTTGTGCCAGCTGGTGCAGGCCGTCGATCCGGCGGAGGTGCGGGCAAAATTTATTGAATTCCTGCAACACTATCGCCCGCGACATCTGGGTGAAGCCCTTGGGGTTGAACTAACCAGGCCGTACCCGTTGTGGTTTTACCCCTGGTCGCGGGAGATGCCGCCGGCAGGCTGGCGGGATCGGCCCGCCGATTGTCCGGATATTCTGACGCATTTTTCCGCCCAGGGCATCCTGCGCTACCGCATCGAGGAAGAATTCCAGTGGCTGGAGCGGGCGCTTGATTCCATCCGCCGCCACGGATTTCAACCCGAGCGTTTTAAAAGCCCGATTTTTGTGCGCCGGTTGGTCCGCATGGACGGCGCGACGGCGCACCTTGTGCTCGATGGCAACCACCGATTAAGTGCGCTTTGTGCGCTCGGGCACGAGGAGGTGGAGGTGAGCTTTTTGCCGTGGGCCACCCTGAGACAAGACCAACTGTCCCGCTGGCAACAAATTCGCCAGGGCGCCTATGACGCTGATGACGCCCGCCGAGTGTTCGCCGTTTATTTTGAGGGTAATCACCGGCCGCGAACCCGCGAAGAACCGGCCTCGTTGCTGGAGGCAAACGGATGAAACGATGGCTGCGTGCGCTGGTGCCCATGGCTGTCCGCCGCTGGTATCGGCGGATGTTTGGCTGGCGCTGGTTCCGAGGTCGTTATGCGACATGGGAAGAGGCCCGCCGTGTGGCCGGAGGATATGACCAGGCGGTGATTCTTGAGAAGGTGCTCGCCGCTGCGCTGGCGGTGCGCGCGGGCCAGGCGGCGTTTGAGCGCGACTCGGTGCTCTTCAAGGAGCCGGATTGCGATCACCGCGTGCTGGCAGGCTTGCTTGCTGTGGCGCAAACCAACGGCGGCCGCCTGCGGGTGCTCGATTTCGGCGGCTCGCTCGGGTCGCTTTATTTCCAACTGCGGCCCTTTCTCCCGCCGTTGGCCGAAGTGCGGTGGGATATTGTCGAGCAGGCCCATTTTGTGGAGGCGGGGAACCGCCATTTCCAGGGCGAGACGCCCGGTTTCTTTGAGAACATCGATGCCGCTGAACGCGTCGCCCCGCATGACGTGATCCTCGTTTCCACCGTGTTACAGTATTTGCCTGAGCCGCACGTTTTCGTTGCTGAACTGGTGGCCCGTGGCCGGCCGTTCCTGATGTTTAACAACCTCCCGCTCCATGAGCCTGCGCCTGACTGGCTGACGGTGCAGCATGTGCCGCCGGGAATTTATACCGCCAGCTATCCGGTCTGGTTTCTCAACCGCCGGCAGTTTCTGGCGCATTTCGACCGCCGCTACCGGGTGGTGCAGGAATATGCCTCGGCTGCAGTATGGTCGGTGGACGGCCGGGATTATCATAGTACAGGATTATTGTTGCGCCGGCTTGATCATGAACCGGGAGGTGAAGCATGAGTTTACACGAAAACATTTTCCGGCATCCGGCCTTGCGCGATGCCCCGCCGGTGTTGGTCGATGTTGGCGCGAGCCACAAAATGCATCCGCTGTGGCGGCGCCTGGCTCCTTATGCCATTGGCGTGGGTTTTGAACCGGATCAACGCGAAAACGCGGCGATGAACGCACCGGCCAAGGCATTCAAACGGTGGATTTCCTGCGATCGCGTGGTCGTGGCCGGAACGGAAACCTCCTCGCCCTTTTACCTCACGCAGTCGCCCTATTGTTCAAGCACGCTGCCCCCGGACCTTGCGGCGTTGTCGAACTGGACGTTTGCGGACCTGTTTGAAGTAAAGGAAAAGCAGACGCTGCCGGCGACGCAGCTGGCTGCCGTGCTGCAATCGCACGGGCTCGTCCATCTCGACTGGCTGAAATGCGACACGCAGGGGACGGACCTGCGTATTTTTCTCAGCCTTCCGCTGGAGATTCGCCGCCGTATTTTGACCGTGGAGTTCGAGCCCGGCTTGATTGATGCCTATCAAGGTGAAGACAAGCTGTTCACGGTGCTGGCAGCGATGGAGCACGAGCCCTTTTGGATCGCGCAAATGGAGATGCAGGGCGTGTCGCGTGGACGGCGGGCAAACCTGGACAAGCGATTGGGTCCGGCTTGGACCAAAGCGTATCTCAATTTTGGGCCCGTTGCGCCCGGCTGGGCAAACATGGCTTATCTGCATCGCATGGCTGGCGCGGATGGGCTGGGTGCACGCGAATATTTGCTGGCCTGGGTGTTTGCGACCGAGTTGAATCAACCCGCCTTCGCGCTGGAACTGGCTGAATCCGGCCAAGAGCAATTCAACGACGACCTTTTCGGGGAGCTGGCCGCGGCCTCGGTCCGTGGAATGCGCTGGGCTGTAGTTCAAGCCTGGCCGAGATGGCCCTCAAAGCTGTGGCACAAGTTTATCCAACGACCTGTCTCTGGCGAAAAATGAACCACTACTGCACTTATTTCGACCGCGGCTATCTCGTGCAGGGCATGGCCTTGTGGCTTTCACTCAAGCGGCATGATCCCTCGGCGGTGATGTGGGTTTTGTGCCTTGATGAAGCGGCGGGCGAAGCCGTGCGACGACTGGGCGAGGCTGATTTGCGGGTTGTAACGCTGGCGGAACTCGAAGGGGGTGATCCTGAGTTGGCGGCGGTAAAACCCAATCGCTCGCGGGTGGAATATTATTTTACGCTTTCACCATGCCTGCCGCGCTGGCTGCTCCAGCAACAGCCGGAAATCGAGGTGATCACCTATATTGATGCGGACATGGCGGTTTTCTCCGATCCCGAGCCGCTTTTTGCCGAGCTCGGCGCCAACCATGTGCTCATCGTGGAACACCGGTTCCCCGGTTTTTTGCGGTTCTGTGAGTCGCGCGGACGCTTCAATGTCGGTGTGCTCTGCTTTCGCAACAGCGCGGAGGGACGGCGCTGCCTTGACTGGTGGCGTGCGCAGTGCCTCGCGTGGTGTTACGACCGGATTGAGGACGGCAAATACGCCGACCAAAAGTATCTCGACGAATTTCCCCGGCTTTTTTCGGGCGTCGTCGTGTGCCAGCATCCAGGGGTGAACCTTGCGCCATGGAACTGGATGAACTACCGCTATCGCTTCGCAACGGATCAACTGCTGGTGGATGGACGGGCGCTCATCGTGTACCACTTCGCGCTCTTCAAGCCGCGTGGCCGTTTCCTTTTCAACTCGGGACAGATCGAATACGGGGTGATGACCCTGCGGCTGCGCTCGTGGTTGTACGGGCGCTATTTCGCCTGGCTTGAGGAGGCCCGACGGAAGGTGGCGGTGCTAACCCCGGGACAACCGCAACGAGCGGCCCGCGGGCGTCCCACGACGTGGCAAACCCTTTTGCTTGAATTGATTTTTGGATCGGTGTGGCTGCGGGTGGGATCGCTCTGGATTTCAGGAAGGTGCGGCATGGGGAGTTTCTCGGGCCGCGTGCTGGTGTGGACACGGCGCAAGTTAAAACGAACGCTGGCCTCATGAAACTCCGTGTTGTCACCGCCACCCAAGGCAAGTCGCCGTTTTTGGGTGAGACCCTATCGTCGATCGACGAGGCCCAGCCGGAAGCGGAGCATGTGATCGTTTGTCCCGCCGCGCGGGTGGCATCCATTGCGGCGGGAGCCCGGGCCACGGTTTTGCCCGAGACCGGCACCGGTCTTTATGCCGCGCTCAACCAGGGCTGCCGCGCGCCCGGTGAATGGGAGGTCCAGACGTCGCTCAACGACGATGATCGTTTGCTGTCGCCCGGCTTTGGCCATTTGCTCGAAGCCTTGGCCCGGCGGCCTGAGATTGATGTGGCCTATGGGCGGGTGCGGCTGATGGGTGCGCGCGGTGAAAATCTCGGCGCGCAACCGGTGGCGCGGCGGACGGGCGATCTTGGGGCCTTGCTTGCGCGCGGCATTGTGCCTCTGGCGCAGCCGGGCATGGTGATTCGCCGGGGGCTGGTCGAGCGGCTCGGCGGCTTCGATGAAACCTATCGCCTGGCGGGCGACCTCGATTTTTTTGTGCGGGCCCTGGTGGCCGGCGCGCGATTCCTGTTTGTCGATGCCTGGGTGGCGGGTTTCCGCCTGCATGCGGGCCAGCTCTCGAAGCAGAGCGCCGAAATTGAGGCGGAAAAAGTGCGCGCATTGCAGCCGCTGGCAGGCCAGGCGGGCCGCGCGGCGGCCTTGTGGCGATTCCGGCTGGACAACGCGGGCGTTTACTATGAACGCATCCGCCGCCACGGCTGGGTCTCGATGCGCGAACTTTACGACCGCACGGAATAAAGACCGGCCCATCGGTTAGGGCGGTTTTAAATTAGTGCAGCCACAAAGGATCACATCCGCCTTCGCCAAGGCTTCGGCGGACAAGAAGAACACAGGGAACAACCTTTTTTTGAGCTCTATGTGACCTTTCGTGGCAAAAAATCCGGCTGACCGCTGACCAGCGTCCGAGCGGATGGAACGACATCCTTGCTGTGGTCCAGGCAATCGGGTTACGGTTTTATTTTAAACGCCCTAGCCGTGGGATGGCGTTTTGCAAAAACGGCAGCGGACAATTTTCTTGCGCACATAGCGCACGACCGAGAGCGCATCCCAGAACCAGCATTGCCAGGCCGGAAAATAGCGGTGGCGCAGGCGAATCTCCTCGCCGTAGCCGCGCCAGCCGCCGGCGTCGCTCAGGCCGCCCGAACCGCAGGTCGCGATCCGCAGTGGCATCGGCTGGAAGCGCACGCGGTTTTTCCAGAGGCGCAGATTGAGTTCGTAGTCGGCCATGATGGTAAGCGAGAGGTCGAAGTTGCCATGCTCGGCAAAAAGCGTGCGGCGGTAGAAGGTGGCTTGGTGGTGAACGAAATTCCGGGCGAGCGGATTTACGCGCGCGCGAAGCTTGTAGATGCGCCCGTCGTCGTAGGCGGCCTCGCCGACGGCGATATCGGCTTCGTTTTTTTTCATCCACTGGACCACATCGTTCAAAACCGTGTCGCCGGCGAGCCGGTCATCCGCGCCGAGAAAAAGCACCCACGCACCACCGGCGGCCGCAAGACCTTTGTTCATGGCGTCGTAGATGCCATGGTCTGGCTCGGAAATAAGCGTGGTGATCCGGTCGCGCTGGGATTCCAGCCACTCGCGCGAGCCGTCGGTCGAACCTCCGTCCACGATGATGAGCTCAGCCTGAACCTGACCCTGCTCCCATACGCTGGCGAGCGCGGCGGGCAGGCGTGGGCCGGGGTTTTTGCAGACGATGATGACGCTGATGATCGGCGTTGGAGCGGACATTGCGTTCCAAGAAAGCATTGCCTGGCGGTGTCGTGTGTCGATGCCGGACTTTAGGGTAGTCCGGGGAAAAAACAGCGCTGACATGGCCCAAGGAGGGCGACAGAGTTCGTGACGGTTACCATGTCCACTCAACCCAGCGCACGGCCACCAGCGGTTGGCGATGTCAGGCTCGCGGAATTGCCGGCGCTCGCCCGCGAGCTGGCCGACCGTGTGCGCGCGGCGAAGTTTCAACCCGATTTGATTGTATATGTGGAGACAGGTGCGCGTTTGCTGGCTTGGGAATTATGCCGGGAGCTGGGGGTGAAGGCCGTCGCGGTGGAGGCGGCGCGCCCGGGCCGGGGCCTCAAGCAGGTGTTTGCCCCGATGGCTTCCGTGTTGCCGCGTTGGGCGAGCCAGGGGCTGCGGTGGGCCGAGGAACGGCTCGGCGTCCACCGATTGACGCCCCGCCAGGTCGTACTGCCACCGGGTGCAGCGTGGCGGGACCGCTCGGTCTTGCTCGTTGACGACGCGGCCGATACGGGGCGCACGATCAAAGCCGTGCGTGCCGCCTTGCAGGACGCGGCGCAGGTGCGCACGGCGGTGCTGGGTGCAACGACGCCGGCGGCCCTGGCGGTGGTGGACTTTTTTTTGTTCGATTACAACCGATGCCTGCCGTGGTCGTCCGACAGCGTTGAACGGGAAGAAGCGCAACGTTTGTGGGCGGTGCGGCGTCCCCCGAGCGCATGAAACTCGCCATTTTCGACTTCGACGGCACGCTGCTGCGGGGCAATTCCTACCATTTGTTTTTTCGGTGGGCGCTGCGCGCCCGGCCGGGCCGGGCCCCGGGGCTTTTATTTTTTTTACTGCTGCGGCGTTTGCGACTGGTGTCGGCGCGGTTCCTGAAAAACCGCACGCTGGCGATCATGCGCGGTTTGACGGGGGCTGAAGTATCCGCGCTGGGGCGCCGGTTATATGCCGAGTTGCTCGCACCGCGTTTGCGGCCGGCCGGTTTGCGGGAGATCGCGGCCCGGCGGGCCGACGGTTGTGAAGTCGTGCTGGTGACGGGAGCTTTTGATTTTTTGGTGACACCGCTGGTGGAAGCGCAGGCCATCGCACGCTGGCGTGCGACTGGCGTGGCGTTTTGCGATGGACGGTGCGAAGGGGTCATCGGCGGGGTCGAACTGGCGGGCGGGGAAAAACTTCGCGCGGTGGAAAATCTTTTTTCCGGTCAAGCGGTGGATTGGGCGGCCAGCTGGGCTTATGGTGACGAGGCAGGAGATCTCCTCCTGCTGGCCCGGGTGGGACACCCGGTCTGGGTGAAATCGCACCGGCCGGTGCCACGCGGACTTTCGCCGACCTGCAACCTGGTGGAGTGGGATTCTTAACGCAATCAGCTCAAGCGAGGCAAGCGCGAGCCTCTCTGCACGAACTAGAGAGGTTTTAAAATCAGTGTAGCCACGAAGGATCGCATCCGCCTTCGCCAAGGCTTCGGCGGACAAGAAGAACACAGGGAACAACCTTT
>DASYOA010000306.1:0-6789 GCA_036008265.1 Opitutaceae bacterium | reverse complement strand
AGCCGCTCCGAAAACGCGCTGAAACGATTGGGCAGCCAGCCGTCGAGCGACATGTTGGCCATCACGCGCGGGCCGTCGATGAAGCCGGTCTGCGCCGCCACGATCAGCAGGCCGCCCTCGGCCACGAGCGAAAGCACAACGAACCATTCGCCAAAGCCGAGCCGCTCAATGAGCGTGGCATTGAGCGTCTTGCCTTCCTCCGGCGAGCAGTTCAAGAGCAAGTAGCAGAAGAGGATGCCGCCCGCGGTGATCGCGAGTGAGCTGGCCATGTAAAGCATCGTGCGCTTGGCCGTGGCGACTCTTGGCTCGCGCATGATGGGCACGCCGTTCGACACCGCCTCGATGCCGGTATACGTGCCTGCGCCACGTGAATAAGCTTTCACGAAAATCAGGAAGATGGCCCACAGGCCGATCTGGTGGTAGTCGCTCCGCAGCCCCTCGCCGAGGTGTGCCGCCATCACCGGCATGTTGTGCCGGTACATCACCACGCAGCCGACGAGGATAATTGCGTGCGTAACGACGAAGAGCATGAAAATCGGCACGACAATGGCCACCGATTCCTTCACGCCGCGCAGATTGAGGAGAATGAGCACGACAATGAGCATGCACTCAATAGGCAGCTTCACGTGCGCATACTGGATCGGGATGAAACTGAAAATCTGGTCCACCGCCGCGGCCATCGACGTCGTGATGGTCAACACATAATCCACCAGCAGCGCGCAGCCGGAAACGACGCCCCACGAAGGTCCGAGCAGTTTGGTGGCGACGACATAACCACCGCCGCCCGCCGGGAAATGCTCGATGAGCTTGCTGTAGGCGAGCGAAATGATGAACACCGTGACCGCTGTCGCCAACGCCAGCGCCACCGCGAGGTAGGTATGTCCGAGAATGCCGCGAAACGCCTCGTCCGGGCCGTAGGCCGACGAGCTCAGCCCGTCGGCGCCGAGACCCACCCATGCGAGAAACGCGATGAGCGAGATTTTATGGAACAGGTGCGGGTCATGGACATCCCGCGGCTTGCCCAGCAACAAATGTTTGATATTCATGCGATCTCCGAGAGGCGCGGCGCACGGGCTCGAGCCCCTGCACCGCTCACTAACATTAGACTTGGGGAGATCGTGGATTCCGCGTGTGCGGGTCCAGAGGATCGCCCTTCCAGTTGTCGACGAAGTTAGCTGACGGGCTCGGTCGTGGAAGTGACCGTGGCCACCGGTTGCCCGGCGCCATTCGCCCCATCCCCGGATTGCTCCGGAGCGTTTGGTTCCTCCGTGCCGCGCCTCAGGAAGGAAACGCGACTTAGACTGCGAAGATGGTGGAGAAAGACAAAACGCCCGGCACTGTCAAGCACGGCACGGACAAGCCATTGGCCCGAGCAGGGATATACTTTTCAAATAACCTTTGCCGCCAGCTGGAAGGAAAATGCCGAAAGGCTTCGAAAAGACGCCGAAACGCGGCCCGGGCCGCGTTTTTATTTCTGTCCTCTCCTTGGCCTCAGCTGAACGAAGTTTCCCGGGCCGGCCTTACAAGCCAGCGCGCCTGCGGCCATTTCAAACTCGACGCTTAAGACGCTATAGACAGTCTCAAATCGAATGGGAAAAGTTGCAGACCCCCTCAGGACTTATGGACCGATCTTGGGCTTGGGCATTATAATATGGATGGTGTTCGGCCAGGCGATTTACTTCGATTTCCTGATGTGGGATGATCGCCCGGTCATCGTCGCAAATCCCCATTTGCAGCCGCCCTTGTGGCATTGGCCGGAAATTACCTGGATCCTGGGCTTTCATGCCATCTTGCGCTTCATGCCAGTAACCTGGCTCGCCAACCTGGTCATCTGTGGCCTCTCCAAGACGAGCTTGGCGTATCATCTCAGCCTTTTGATTCTCCACCTGCTCAATAGCCTGTTGGTTTATCATTTGGTCCTTCGCCTTCTTGTCCGCTTCGCAAGCAACGAGGCGCCGCGCGAGGTCATTGCTTTCATGGCCAGCGCCTTCTGGGCGGTCAACGGGCAGCGCGTCGAAGTCTTGGGCTGGAGCGCCACCTTGGGTCATCCCGTGGCGACCCTGTTCGCCCTGGGTTCATTTCATTATTACCTCAACTCGATGCACGAAGGCCGCCTGCAGTTTCGTCCCTATCTCTGGAGCTTTATTTTAAACGGGCTTTCCGTTTGTGCCTATCCCATTTCATTGGGCTATGCTTTTTGTCTGCCGTTTTTTGACCGGTTATTTTTCCCCAAGGAAGTCTCTCACCGATGGAATCCACGATCGCCTGGATTCGGAACATACTGGACCAGCCGGGCGCTGTTCACCCTGCCATCCATCGCCATCATTCTGGCCACCATTCAAGCCCGGGTGCATCCCATCAATGAGTTTGTCCAATTCGAGGCACCCGTCCGGGCCAGCATCCTGTTGAGATTAATTCACGCGGTCTATGCCTGGGCTTACATTTACTCTCACGAATTCTGGCCATTTGGCCTCACTCCCGGGCATTTCGCCTGGATCGGCTTGAATTTTCATTGGGTATATTTGCCCGCCCTCCTGCTCATTTTAGGCCTATTCGTTTTTTCGTGGTGGGAAAAATCATCGATTCCCCTGGCCATCCTTGCCATCAGCGTGCTCTTGGCGGCCCCGATGCTGGGCCTGACGGAAAATCCATCCACCCCGGGAGACCGGCACAGCTATTTACCGTGCGCCTTTTTTTCGCTCTTGCTGGCTTGGATCGCAAGCCGCTGCTGGCCCCGGCGGCCGACTTCGAACGCAGGTTGGATCGCACTGGGCAGCGGTCTTGCCCTCATCGCCCTGATGGGCCTGCAGAGCCACCGTCAGCTTCGCATCTGGGAAAACAGCTACACGCTTTTTACCCGCATGGAGGCGTCTCCCGAAATCCAAGCCCAGCCAGCCCTCCAGGCACATATTCATAGCGTGGAAGCAAACCAGCTTATCCTTGATGGGCAGTTATCCGCCGCCTTGAAAATCTATGATGAGTTAATCCGATTTAGCCCGGGAGATTACCGCTATTGGCATCAACGCGGCCTGACCTTGCATCTGTTGGGGCGCGAGCCCGAAGCCCTTCAATCCCTGCGCACGGCCTACGCGCTCGGCCGAAGCCCCTTAACCTTGCAACTGATTGAATCGATAACCGCGACGACCTTGCCCGCCAAGCCATAGCTGGTGGCCAGACTGCAAAAGCTTCGCTGGTTTAAGCGGAAGCCCGCCTCATGCCTCGATCATCAACCGATAGCCGATGCCCGCCTCGGTTTTCAAAAATTTCGGCTCGTGCGGATCGTCCTCAAGTTTCTGCCGGAGATGCGTCATATAGACCCACAGATAGTGGGTGTTGTCTTCGGCGTTCGCGCCCCATAACTCGCGCAAAATCTGCCGGTGCGTGACCACGCGGCCGCGATGCAGCGCGAGATAGCGCAGGAAATCATATTCCTTGGCCGAGAGCTTCACATCCTTGCCACCGCGCTGGACCATCCGGGCCACAAAATCAATTTCGACCTCCCCAAAGCGCACGACCGTGTCTTCGTTGGCCGGCTGGGCCCGCCGCATGACTGCCCGCAACCGCGCGAGCAGTTCCCGCCCGCGGAACGGTTTCGTCAGGTAGTCGTCGGCCCCGGCATCGAGCGCGGCAATCGTCTCCTGTTCGCTATCGCGCACGGAAAGTATCAGCACCGGCACTTGCGACCACTCGCGCAACCGTCGCAAAACATCCTTGCCATCCATGTCTGGCAACCCGAGGTCGAGCACGATCCCGTCGGGATGAAGGGCGGCGGCTTCGGTCAGCCCGAGCTGCCCGGTCTCGGCCTCGTTCACCTCATAGCCGTCCGGCTCCAACGTGACCCGCAATAGCCGACGGATCTGGATTTCGTCGTCAATCACCAGCACTCGAAGTCGGTGGATTTTGCTCATTCTTTCGGAATATCATCCGGGGCGGAGTGCGGCAGGTAAACCGTAATCACCGCGCCACCGCCGGGATTTTCGCCCACGACCACTTCTCCACCCTGGGCAACGATGAAGCCCCTCACGATGGACAAGCCCAGGCCCAGCCCACCGGCCCGGGCGGCGTCGCCCCGGGCAAATTTTTTAAATAAACGTTCACGCATCGCGGCCGGAAATCCCGGCCCGCGGTCGGCCACGGTGAAAAATACCCGTTGTCCGCCGCGCTCGATACCCGCAGTCAAAAAGATGGATGTTCCCACCGGGGTATGCAGCGCGGCGTTCAGCAGCAGATTGGCCAGCACCTGCTCGGTGAGGGAAAAATCGGCGCGTACCGGCGGCATGTCGTCCGGCACGACGATCTCCAACGGATGGCTGGCCAGCGCATCGCGGATGTCCTGCAAGGCCGCCGTCACCAGGTCATGCGCGCCGCACCATTTCATGCTGGGCTTCAATGCGCCGCTTTCCAGGCGGGTCTGGTCGAGCAGGTTTTTGACCAGCCGGTTGAGCCGGGTTACCGCCGTGCGGCCTTCGTTCACGAGGTTCTCGCGCAGCGCAGGGTCGGCCTGTTTCAAATTTTCAAAGACCGATGAAATGACCGCGAGGGGCGTGCGCAGCTCGTGCGACACACTGTCGAAGAGCACCCGGTGCAATTTTTCGGATTCGGCCAGCAGTTTCTCGCGCTCGCCCGCGGCGCGCAGGTTTTCGCGCTCGACGCTCAATGCGAGCTGCCGCGCAAACGCCTCGAGCAAATCGCGCTGCGCCAGGGTGAGCGATTTCTCGGGCGGCAGCTTGACGCCGAGGACACCCACCGCGTTGTCGTCCCGCAGGAGCGGGATGTAATAGCCCACGCTACCCGGCAGCGTATCGGTGAACCGGCCGGCATTGTGCTTGTTGCGAAAAGTCCACTCGGCCACACCGCGCTCCTTGTCATTGAACATATAGGAGCCGGCAAAGTGCGGCACGAGCGCGCCGCCGGCCTCGTCTGCCAGCGCCAGCGAAGTCTGGGCGCCGAAAAGTTCATCCGTCTGCCGCAGGGCGGCGAAAATCGCGTCGTCGAGCGTCTTCGCCCCGGCCAGCACCCGCGTGAGCTCAAACAGCGCGGTGGCCCTCGCCTCGCGCATCCGCTCGTTGCGGGACTGCGCGCGGATGCGCGCCGTGAGCTGGCCCGACACCAGTGCCACCGCCACGGTGACAAAGCACAGCATGGCATCGTCAAAGGAACCGATAACAAAGGTGAAGCGCGGCGGGATGAAGAAATAGTCCCAGGCCACCCCGGAGAGCACACCGGCCAGGAGCACCGGCCCGCGGCCCACGCGCAGGCTCAACGCGATGACCGCCAGCAGGTACAACATTCCCACCGAGTGATAGCCGGAAAAATCGGCGATAAACCAGCTCGCGATCGTGACGCCGACGATAACCCCGAGCGCCGTGAGATATTCCTGCAGGCTGGAATGCTCCACCCACTCCAGGCGGATCCGGCGCGGCTTTTTTTCCTCGGCCGGCACCATGTAGATGTCGATCTCGCCGCCCAAGCGGGCCAGCCGGTCCACCAGCGAACCTCCGCGCAACCAATCGCGCCAGCGGTTGCCACGCGGCTTGCCCACGACAATCTGCGTGGCGTTGTGCACCCGGGCGATGCGCACCAGCGCGGCCGCCATGTCCTCGTCATGCGTGACGACCACCTCGGCGCCGAGCTCACGGGCCAGGGCCAGGTTTTGGTCCAGCAGCCGCTGGCCTTCCGGTGAAAGCGTCCGCGAAGTCTCGATATGGACGGCGATCCAGGGCGCGCCGAGCGCGGCGGACATCCGCCGCGTCCAGCGGACGAGCTGGGTTGAAAATGGGCTCGCCCCGACCGCCACGAGCAACCGTTCACCGCTGCGCCAGACAATCCGGCGCGCATCGCCGGAACGCATTTCGCGCAATTGGCGGTCCACGCGCTCGGCCGTGAAGCGCAGCGCAAGCTCGCGCAGGGCGGTCAGGTGCTCTTCCTGGAAAAAATTGTCCCGCGCCGCCGCGGCGCGTTCGCCCATGTAAACCTTGCCTTCCTCCAGGCGCTCGCGGAGCGCGCTGGGCGTCAGGTCGATCAGCTCGATTTCATCCGCAAAATCGAGCACCGAGTCGGGCACGGTCTCATGCACGGGCGCACCGGTGATCTGCCGGACCGCGTCGGACCGCGACTCGATATGCTGGACGTTGAGTGTGCTATAGACGTCGATGCCGGCCTCGATGAGTTCGACCACGTCCTGCCAGCGTTTCGGATGACGGGATCCGGGAGCATTCGTGTGCGCCAGCTCGTCCACGAGCGCAAGCTTCGGCCGGCGCGCGATGATCGCCTCAAGGTCCATCTCGGTCAGCGCGGCGCCGCGATAGTCAATCTGCTTGCGGGGAATGACCGGCAACCCCGTCAGCAACGCCTCGGTCTCGACCCGCTTATGGGTTTCGACCACGCCCACGACGGTATCCACTCCATCATGCAGCTCCTTTTGCCCGGCGCGGAGCATCGCGAACGTCTTGCCGACGCCGGGGCACATGCCGAAAAAAACCTTCAATTGGCCGCGCTTGGCGCGCGCTTCCTCGCGGTTGAGCGAGGCTAACAGCGCGTCGGGATCAGGGCGGTCTTCAGGCATGATAATTTTAGATACTTTGGGGAAAAGTGACCGAGATACTCAAGGAACCCCTCGGTCACTTTTCCCCAAAGTATCTAAAATTATTAGCCCCAAATCGACCACGAAAATTGTGATTACGGCGCTATCCATGAGCGTCACCAATCGGCTCGCGGGCAAAAACTGTTCGCTGCCCCACAGGGCGAAGGCGAGGCCGAGGAAAATGGCCTTGAGCTTCTCGCTCCATC
>DASYOA010000305.1:0-2781 GCA_036008265.1 Opitutaceae bacterium | reverse complement strand
CCCGGCCGGCCGCAATTTCGCCGCGGGTATGTCGGGCGGCATCGCCTACGTGCTCGACGAGCGCGGCGATTTCCCCACGCGCATCAACCCGCAGATGGTGGGCGTCGAAAAACTCGAGGCTCCGGCCGAGATCGCCGCCGTCCGCGCCATGATCGAAAATCATCTCACCTATACGAAGAGCTCGCGCGCCAAGCAGATTCTCGACGCGTGGGACCAGATGGTGCCGCGTTTCGTCAAGGTCATCCCTAAGGATTACAAGCGCGTGCTGGCGTGCATCGACCGCGCGCATGGCCAGGGTCTCACCGGCGACGAGGCGATCATGGCCGCCTTCGAAGAAAACTCCCGGGATCTCTCCCGCGCCGGAGGCAATTGAAGAAAGGCTGAAGGGCTGAATAACTACCCAGACTTACCGACCATGAACAACTTTTCGTCCGCACCTTCAGTTTTTCAAATTTCAGCCCTTCAGCTTTTCAGCCCTTCAGCCTTTTCCTTACATGGGTAAACCCACTGGCTTCATCGAATATTTGCGCGAACTCCCGGTCGACCGGACGCCGCAGGAGCGCCTGCACGACTGGAACGAGTTTCATCACCACATGGAGGAGAAGAAACTCCGCCACCAGGGCGCGCGGTGCATGGATTGCGGCGTGCCCTTCTGCCACACGGGCAAGCTGATCAGCGGCATGGCCTCCGGCTGCCCGATCAACAATCTCATCCCCGAGTGGAACGATTTGATTTACCGCGGTCTCTGGCACGAGGCGCTGAACCGCCTGCACAAGACCAACAATTTTCCTGAGTTTACCGGCCGCGTGTGCCCCGCGCCCTGCGAGGGTTCCTGCGTGCTCGGCATCAACGACCCGCCCGTCACGATCAAGAGCATCGAGTGCGCGATCACCGACCGCGGCTGGGAGGAGGGTTGGATCAATCCCGAGGCGCCGAAAGCGCGCACCGGCAAAAAAGTCGCCGTGATCGGCTCCGGCCCCGCCGGCCTCTCCGCCGCCGCACAGCTCAACACCGCCGGCCACCTCGTGACGGTTTACGAGCGCGCCGACCGCCCCGGCGGCCTGCTCATGTACGGCATCCCCAACATGAAGCTCGATAAAAAAGAGGTCGTCCTCCGCCGCATCAAGCTCATGGAGCAGGAAGGCATCACCTTCGTCTGCAACGCCAACGTCGGCACGAACATCAAGCCGCAGGTTTTTCTCAAGGACTACGACGCCACTGTCATTTGCACCGGCGCCACGCAGCCCCGCGACCTGCCGATCGAAGGCCGCAACCTCAAGGGCGTCTACTTCGCCATGGAGTATCTCACGGTCAACACCCAGGCGCTGCTCAACGGTGGAGCCGACCACAGCCCCATCCATGCGCGCGGCAAGGATGTTGTCGTCATCGGTGGCGGCGATACCGGCACCGACTGCGTCGGCACCGCCATGCGCCACGGCTGCAAGAGCCTGGTGCAAATCGAACAATTTCCCAAGCCAGCCATGGAGCGCACGGCCGACAACCCGTGGCCCGAGTGGCCCAAGGTTTACAAGCTCGACTACGGCCAGGAGGAGGCTGCCGGCAAATTCGGCGCCGATCCGCGGGTATATTGGACCACAGTGAAAAAATTTATCGGGGACAGTGAGGGCCGCGTAAAGGAACTCATCACCGTCCAGCTCGCGTGGGAGAAAAACGAGAAGGGGCAGTTCGTGTCGAAGGAAGTGCCCGGCTCCGAGAAGACCATTCCCGCGCAGCTCGTGCTGCTCGCGATGGGCTTCCTCGGGCCCGAACAAATGCTGGTCAAGGAAATCGGCGTCGAAACCGACGCGCGCAGCAACATCAAGGCCGAGCACGAGAAGTATACGACCAGCCTCAAGGGTGTTTTTGCCGCCGGCGACTGCCGCCGCGGCCAGAGCCTGGTGGTCTGGGCGATCAATGAAGGCCGTGGCGCGGCCCGCGAGTGCGACCGGTACCTGATGGGTTATACCGACCTGCCTTGAGGCCTCCCAGCGTTTCCCCGCACGAGACCGGCTTCGTTCTCTTACTCGTTATCGTTATCGATCTGACCTCAGGTGCCTGAGAACGATTGGGATTACGAGAAGGGTTTGGTTCACAAGGCCGTGCTTGCGGTAAGACATTCTTTGGGCGATTATTCATCCCATTAGCCGGATGAAACCCTCTCTCATTGTCATGGCCCTGCTTTTTGCCTCCCTCTGGGCTGCAGCTCCTGCGGCGGCCCAGGCCCAGGCGCCTGCCGCCGGTGATGCTTATCAAAAATTCATCGATCAAATGGTGACGCCCGAGAACGTGGCGGACTGCATCGCAAAGATGGACGGAATCATTGATCAAGGGGAGCAGTTGGCGGAAACTTATAAAGACAGTCCCCACGGGCTCAATGCCGAGACAAACATCGGCGTGCATCTGTCCTTGTGTGTTTTCAGCGGCAAGGAAGCGGTTCTCTACTATTTAACCCTCTCCCGTGGCGGCCAGGAATTCCACCCGTCAGACGCCACCAAGCTGGCGGCGCTCTTTTGCGACCGGGCCGGGTTTCCTCATCCCACGCCAATTACGGCCGGAGAAAAACCGGTCTATTATGTCCAGTGGAACATCAAACATTCTGACTGGCGGGCCATGAAAAAAATGATGGATCAGGTCCGCGCAGAAAACCGTTCGGAAAAGGATCCGCGGAAGGCGTTTGTCACCGCCATCATGCGCGAAATCGATGCCCGGGACGCCGGGTCCGTCGGCGGGCCTTAAGCTGCAGCGTGATACCTATAAGTCGCAAAGCCATGGCTTGACCTC
>DASYOA010000304.1:0-2217 GCA_036008265.1 Opitutaceae bacterium | reverse complement strand
GACGATGCGTCAACCGTTGCCGGCTCCGAGCCCGAAACTGGCGAAGACAAGAAAACGCCGCGCCGCCGCACGCGCTATTACAGCAAAGGCAAGGCGAAGACGGCGGACGCTGCGCCGGCCGCGAGCGAGGCTCCCAAGGCTGAGATTTTCGTGCCGGAACCGGTGAAGGCCGAACCCGCCCCGCGCGAAGAATCACCTGCGCCGGCGCCCGCCGAACCGGCTTCGCCCCAGCCGCCCGCAGAGAGAAGCCATGGCCCGGAAACAGGGCACGGTGGTGGCGATTTTCAGGGCCGGGGTTTTTGGAAAAACAACAAGCGCAAGCGCGGCAAGCACGGCTGGCAGCCAGGCGGGGGTGGCAAACCCGGCGGCAGCTTCCATCCGCCGCAACCGCCACCGCCCAGTTTCGCGCCGGTGTTTGGCGACCTGCCAGATCCCGCGCACTTCGCGGATATCGCCGCGCTCGACCGGCTGGCCGACGAGGTTTCCTCCGGCAAGGGCAAGCCATTTTTCCTCGATGAGATCTACGCGCTCCCCCTCGCAGAGCTGACCGCGTTCGCCCGCGAACTCGGCGCCACGTTTACCGACGTCCCCAATCGCAAGCAGCTCCTCGCGAAAATTTTTGCGCACGCGGCGGAAGCCAAGCGCGAGATTCGCGACCGCGGCTGGCTCGACCTGACCGACCGCGGCTTTGGCTTCGTCGTGCACGAAAAAGTCAATTACCGGTTATATCCCGAGGACGCCTACCTGCCGGAGAGCCTGGTGCATCATTTCGGTTTGAAGCGCGGCCACCAGGTCGAAGTCATCGTGCAAGCCCCGCAGGGCAATGAACGCTGCCCGTCGGTCGTGCGCATCGAAAAAGTCATGGGCGGCAAGCCCGAGGACATTTCGAAAGTCACGCCATTCGAGGAGCTCGTGCCCTATTATCCGCTCAAACGCATTTTGCTCGAGGCGGAGGACCTGCACAAGGACGTGTCGATGCGCGTGGTCGACATGCTCACGCCGATCGGCTTCGGCCAGCGCGGGCTGATCGTCGCACCGCCGCGCACCGGCAAGACTGTGCTGTTGCAAAACATCGCCAACTCCATTTCCCACAACAGTCCGGAGACAAAGCTCATCCTGCTGCTCATCGACGAGCGGCCCGAGGAAGTCACCGATTTCCGCCGCCACACGCATGGCGAAGTGGTCAGCTCGACCTTCGATGAAACGCCCGAGAGCCACGTGCACGCGGCCGAAATGGTCGGCGAAAAAGCCCGCCGCTTGGTCGAAGCGGGCGAGCATGTCGTCATCCTGCTCGACTCCATCACCCGCCTGGCCCGCGCTTACAACGCCCTGGTGGCCAATTCCGGCAAAATCATGTCGGGCGGCATCGAGGCCACTGCGCTGCAGAAACCGAAGCGGTTCTTTGGCGCGGCCCGCAATATCGAGGGCGGCGGCAGCCTCACCATCATCGGCACCGCGCTCATCGACACCGGCAGCCGCATGGACGAGGTTATTTTCGAGGAGTTCAAGGGCACCGGCAACATGGAGCTCCATCTCGACCGCGGCCTCGTGGACAAACGCATTTTTCCCGCGATCAACATGGACCGCTCCGGCACGCGCAAGGAAGAGCTCATCTACCATCCCGAAGAGATTCAGCGCGTTTACGGCCTGCGCCGCGCCATGCAGGGCATCCCGGCCATCGAAGCCATGGAAATGCTCATCTCGCGCCTCAAGAAAACCAAAAATAACGTCGAGTTCCTGATGACGTTGACCCGCTGATGCGGGAAGGTATGAAGTAGCAGGTAACAAGTACCAAGATGGACGTCTCGTTATTGTTAAACGCCGAACGTCAACTCGCCCCCGCGTTCTCTTGCTACTTGCTACTTGGTACATGGTACTTGCGGCGGATTTTTCCGCCGATTTGCCGTCAAAACCACGTGAAAGCGCTTATCCATGTGAGTAATAGGGCGGAAAATGCTAGGTTACGGCTCGACTGTGCGCCCCTGAACCCGTTGTCTTTTTCCACGTCGTAAATGTGTCTTAACTGGAACTCGTTCTAAATCCATTTCGCCTTATGCCCTACGATATGAACGACCTGCTCGAACTCGTCGTCGAGCAAAACGCCTCTGACCTCCACCTCCAGGTTGGCCAGGCGCCCACGCTTCGCGTCAGCGGCAGCATGGTGCCGATCGAGGGCCCGGCGCTCCTGCCTGAAGACACGGAAAAGCTCATGCTTTC
>DASYOA010000303.1:0-2566 GCA_036008265.1 Opitutaceae bacterium | reverse complement strand
CCCAGTATGGTTGCACCGACTCCCGTGACGTTCGGGTTGCTGGCGGGATATTCCGGCTGGAGCGGATTCGATGCATTATATCCGAGGGTGTTGTTTGTATTTGGGTTCGAACCCCCGTCTCCGGAGGCAAAAAGCACCGTGATTCCGGCCGCGGCCATTTGCGCATAAACCTGGCTGTCGGATTGCACGATCGAGCTTGTATAATGGCTCTCCAGGTCGGCCGCGCTGACGGAAACGACCGTTATGTTTATGTGATTCGTCTGGACATCGTTTAAGACTTGCTGGCAACCGGCGATGATGGACGAAGTGCTGAGGGTGGGAATCGCGTAAAGCCGGACTTGGGCGCCCGGGGCAATTGCGCCCGCCCATTCGACATCCATCGCGGCTTCAGCGGCGTCGGCGGTTTGACTCGAGGGAGTGGGTCCTCCGAGGACGGGCCAGGTGGTAAAGTTTTGCCCTGCCGCCGTGCTTCCGAGGGTGGAGTAAAAGGAACTGACATCGGAGGAGAGGACTGTTGCGCCCATGACGATGGCAATCGTCTGGCCGGCGCCGTTGAGCGTATTCGGTGCATTGTAGGCAGCGAGAACGTCAGCCGGCTCGAAATATTGCACGCCGGAGACCGTGGTCATATCCGGTTGGAGGACGTCCTGATGGTGCATCTGCAGGTGCGTCTGCAGGCCATTGATCGCGAGGACGGCCCCGGAAAGTTCCTCGGGCAGGTTCGGGGTGCTGATGGCCGAGGTGAATTCGCCGTCGGCCGTGGCCACCCGGGCAAAATGGACGCCCAGGGAATTCTCGATCTGCGAGACGGTTCCGCTTGCGAAAACATTGGTGTGGTTTGGGTCCTCCAGGGTGAGCGTGAATCCCTGTCCCTTGAGCCAGTTCTCCACCGCGGCGTAGTCCGAGGCCAAGGGCAGGTAGCGGGCCTCCATGACGTCGTGCGGTATCCGTTCGCCCCGGCCGATCCGGGCTTCGAGTTCCTCAAAGTTCGGCATCTTGAGCGAAATGGAAAAATGCAGGATTTCGTTGTGCTCCGATGCGCTGAGCGTTTGCCGCGTCACGCGCACGTCCGGGTCGGAGGCCGTCACCTTGATCGAGTCGGTGAAGGAGTGCATGGCCCCGGAAAAGGCGAGGGCGGGCACGGCGGAAACGGCGGTCAGGACGACGGCGGTTAGGATCGCCGCGCGAGAGACACGGAAAGTGCGAGGCGCGGGGATCTCCGCCGGTTTCAATTCGCCCTGCTGGAGCGCGGCCAGCGCATTTTGGGTTAGGGAAGCCATCGGAATGTGTGGAGTATTCACATGCACGGATTTGGGCTGTCAAGAGCAATGTGTGAATATATCACACGTTGGGTTCGCGCACGATTACCTTCGATGATTTAGGCCTCACCAGTGAGCCCGGGTCAATCCAAGGCGCGCAATTTTTTGCGCTGGAAGAGGGGGCGGGCGTTAGTTTTTTGGGATGTCTTCAATCGGCTGGCTGCGCCGCAGGATGAGCCCGGCGCCGATGACGATCAGGAACAGCGAATAAAACGTCCCGCGGCTCAGCCCGAGGATGAGCGAGACCCCTTCGTCTGGCTCGCGGAAAATTTCGCAGAAGATGCGCACCAGCGCGTAGCCGACCAAAAACTCTCCGCCCAGCCGGCCGGGCCGCGTGCGCACGACGTCGCTTTTCCAGAACCGCCATTGCAGGTACGCAAACAGCAGCCCGCCTTCGAGCGCGGCCTCGTAAAGCTGCGATGGATGCCGCGGGAACATGAGATTGATGGGCGTGCCCGGTGGCGAGCTCAGCGGGAAAATCACCGCCCAGGGCACCCGGGTCATTTTCCCCCACAGCTCGCCGTTGATGAAGTTCGCGATGCGGCCGAAAAAAAGCCCGGCCGGCGCGACCGAGACAATGAGATCGCCCAGGTGCAGAAACGGAATTTTGTTTGCGCGGGCAAACCACGCCAGCGCAAGGGCCACGCCGATCATGCCGCCGTGGCTGGCCATGCCGCCTTCCCACACGCGAAAAATCTCCAGCGGGTCGGTGGAAAATCGCCGCCAGCCGCCGTACAGAAGATAGGAGCCCAGCCGTCCGCCGATGAGCACGCCGATCACGAGGGCGGTCACGAGGTCGGCGACTTTCGCCGCCGGCACGAGCGAACGTCCGGCGCGCGCGTAGCGATAAAGCAACCCGCCGCCGACGATGAAGCCGAGCAGGTAGGCCAGCCCGTAATAGCGGATGCCAAAATTGTCCGTGAAGCGGACGACAAACGGACTGAAATTATCGACCCAGTAGGCAAGAAAGAGGGGAGAGGCGGAAGGCATTAGGGATGAGGCCAGAGGCGATAGGCGAGAGGTGGCGATGGAAAGTATCAAGTGGCAGGGGACAGGAGTCAGGAGATTGTCCTTCCGAACATAGTGAGGAATCTCGTTTTGTGGGCGGGGTGCCCTCACCCCGCAAAAGCATGAGATTCCTCGCACGGCTCGGAAGCACAGGACAAAGAAAGTGAAACGAAGGAATTAAATCCATGTTTATCCGCCTGCCCTTCGTCGCCCTGAGCTTGCCGAATGGGCGAAGGAGG
>DASYOA010000302.1:0-4983 GCA_036008265.1 Opitutaceae bacterium | reverse complement strand
ATGCCGACAGCACCCGTCTCATCAAGGCCACCGGCCGGTATCAGTTTCCGCGCATCAGCCGCCTGCTTGATCACCTGCCGGCAGAGTTTGCCCTGGCCGCCGATGCGCGCCGCAATCATCGGTTTGTGCCGAAGACCCAGCAAATCGTCACCGCGCCGTTGATTCTCGCCCGCCGGGACTACTTTGAGCGTTACATCCGCCCGGCCTGGCGCCTGCTGCAGCCTCCTCCGCCCTATCGCGGCCAGTTTATCGAGGACGTGCTTTACGATACTCTGATACCGCTCGCCGGCCAGCCCGGCGTCATTCTGCGCTGGCCAGTGAACTGCGATCCGGCCGGAATCGGCGCCAATGGCGATGTCTATGGTGTGGGCCGAAAAATCATGCTCTCCCTGATGCGTTCCATCATGCGCCGGCTATTGCCCAACTGGTGGTGCTGAAATTTCCCGTGCCCGCCCGCATTCTCATTTTTACTGCCTCCCACCTCTGCCGCAACCCGCGCGTGGTGAAGGAAGCGACGACCCTCGGCGCGGCGGGTTACGATGTCACCGTGCTGACCGTCTCCTCCCTCGATCAGTTCGAGCGCATGGATCGCGCGTTGATCGCGTCGCTGCCTTTTCGCCGCGTCACCCTCGATTTCACCACGCGCACGCCGGGCGCACGGCTGGGAAATTTATCGCACCGCGCCGCCACTTGGGGCGCACGCCAGATGCTGCGCTGGCTGCGCCTCGAGAAGGCCGAAGCCCTCGGCCCGGCCCATGCGCTGCTGCGCCGCGCCCTGGCTCTGCCTTCCGACCTCATCATCGCCCACACGGAAATTCCGCTCTGGGCCGTGGCCGCGCTCATCCGCGCGGGCCGCGCGGTGGCGGTGGATATCGAGGATTGGTATTCCGAGGATCTGCTTTGGGCCGACCGGCGCGCGCGTCCGCTCAAGCTTCTGCGCCGGGCCGAAAAATTCGCCCTGCAGCACGCGCGCTATGTCTCGACCACTTCACAAAGCATGGCAGAGGCGCTGGCCGCCGCTGCTGCTGCTCCGGTGCCGATGGTCTTACGCAATGTCTTCCCCTTGCAACCACGCTCGCGGCTCGACCGCCCGGCCGGCGGCGGGCCGCAGTCGTTCGTCTGGTCCTCGCAGACGATTGGTCCCGGACGCGGGCTGGAACTGTTTTTCGCCGCGTGGAGCCGCCTGACCGTGCCCAGCCAGGTGTTTTTGATTGGCGGCGAACTTCCGGGCTATCGCGAAAAAATTCTCCGCCGCCTGCCGCCCGAGCGCCGCTCCTGGGTCAGCTTCATCCCTTTTGTTCCGCCGGAAAGCCTGCCGCAAAAGCTGACGGAGTTTGACCTCGGCCTCGCCCTTGAACCACGCTGGCCGCGCAACAAGGACCTCACCATCAGCAATAAAATTTTCCAGTACTTCAACGCCGGCCTGGGCGTTGTCGCCACCGATACCGCCGGCCAGAGCGAGGTGCTGCGCACCGCGCCGGAAGCCGGCCTGATTGTGACCGCACATGAAACCGGCGAATTGGCCCGGCAGCTCGACCACCTGCTCGCCGATCCGATCCGTTTGCGCGCCATGCAGGCCGCCGCCCGGCGGGCCGCGGAGGGGCAGTTTTGCTGGGAACACGAGGCGCCGCGCCTGCTGGCGGCAGTCGATCAGGCACTCACGCTCCCGTCGGGGAAAATTCATCCATGAGAGCGCGCGATATCATCGTCAGCTTTTTGCTCCTCATCACTCTCTGGCGCATCAGCCGGACGCAAGCCAAGCGCCGCTTGCGCCAGGCCGCCATCAATCTTTGCCGTGGCCTGCTCCGGCTTTGTGGGCAGCGCTATATTTTCAAAGACGGCGTGACGATTATTTTCTCGCCCCATCAGGACGATGAAACCATCGGCTGCGGCGGACTCATCGCGCGCAAGCGCCACGAAGGCCTGCCCCTGCATGTTGTCTTCATCACCGACGGCAGCTTGTCCCATCCCGAACATCCTGAGTTGACGCCGGCCGACATCGCTTCACTGCGTCGCACCGAGGCATTCCAGGCCCTCGCCATCCTTGGCGTCGAATCGAGCGCGGTTCATTTTCTCGACGAACGCGACGGTTCGCTCAAAAGCCTTGGCCCGACGCAGCGCGACGTGCTGGTGGGAAAGCTCACCGCCTTGATCGATGACCTGCGCCCGGGTGAAATTTTCCTGCCCTGCCATCACGATGGCAGCGATGAACACTCCGCCACCTTCACCTGCATCCGCGACGCCGTGCTCCATTCATCGCACCGGCCCGAAGTGTGGCAATACCCCGTGTGGGCTTGGTGGAAACCGCATTTTCTCCTGGCCAACCTGTTTCTTTCCCGCGAGGTCCGGCGGTTGCCGATGGAGGATTTCCAAGCGGCCAAATTCTGCGCCCTCGCATGTTATCGTTCCCAGGTTCAACCGACGCCGCCCTGGATCGCCTCCGTTCTCCCCGTTGAGTTGCAAGCCCCGGGCGATTTTCCGGAAGAATACTTTTTCCGTTTTACCCTGCCGGCACCGGCTAGGAACAGGGAGGCCAAACCGCCGGCGATTTAGAGCGTTTCAATTAAAACCGCAACCACATGCCTGGATCACGGCGAGGATGTCGTTTACTCCGCTCGGATGCTTGGCAAGCGATCGGCCGGATTTTTTGCCACAAAAGATCACATGGAGCTCAAAGAAAGGTTGTTCCCTGTGTTCTTTGCGATCCTTCGTGGCTACACTAATGCTTAAATCATTCTAACCGTTTTCTTCGCGAATGAACGGCAAACGCCTGCTCATCGTCAGCCCGCACTTCCCGCCCGTCAACGCCCCCGACGCACAGCGGGCGCGCATGAGCCTGCCTTATTTTCGCGAGTTTGGTTGGGAGCCGGTCGTGCTGGCGGTCGATCCGCGCCAGATCGCGGGGCGGCATGTCTCGAGGCCGGCTTCCGCGCTGCCGTCGGATGTGGCCGTGCACCGCTGCGGCGCGCTGCCGCTGCGGCTCACGCGGGTCGCCGGCCTCGGCAGCCTCGGGCCGCGCGCCTGGCTGCATTTGCGCGGGGCCGGGGCAGAACTGCTGCGCCGGGAGCGTTTTGACCTGGTATTTTTCTCCACGACGCAATCCCTTGTCTTCACGCTTGGTGCGAGGTGGAAAAAGAAATTTGGCACTCCCTTCGTTGTCGATGTGCAGGATCCGTGGCGCACCGACTATTACGAACGCCCCGGCGCACCGCCTCCGCCCGGCGGCTGGAAATACCGCTTCGCGCGCTGGCAGGCCGCCCATTTTGAAGAGCCGGCTTTCCGGCCCGCGGCCGGTTTTGTCAGTGTTTCGGAAAGTTACCTGGGGCAATTGCGTGCGCGCTACCCGTGGTTTTCCGCCAAACCTTCCGTGGTCATTCCTTTTGGTGGGTCCGAGGCCGATTTTGCCGGCGTGCAGGGCGACCCCGCCATCACCCCGGCATTCATCCGCGAGCCGGGTTGCGCCCATCTCGTCAGCGTGGGTGCCGTTGGCTCCATTATGGCCGGAGCGCTGCAGGCACTTTTCACGGCGCTGCGTACGTTTCGCGATGAACAGCCGGCCTTGGCCGCGCGGCTGCGACTGTATTTTGTCGGCACAAGTTATGCCCCTTCTGTGCAGGCCACGCCCACGGTAAAGCCGATCGCCGAGTCTCACGGCGTGGGCGACCTCGTGATCGAGCAACCGACGCGCATCGGTTATCCGGAATCGCTCAAGTCCATGCTCGCCGCCGACGCACTTCTCTTGCTCGGCTCGGACGATCCGGGTTACACCCCCTCGAAGATCGCACCGTATTTTCTCGCCGACCGGCCGGTGCTGGCGTTTGTGTCCGCGGGCAGCGCGGCCGAAGCGCGGCTGGCTGAACTGAATTTCGCCCGGGTTGTCTCGTTGCCCGCGGCAGACAATCTGCGGTATGCCCACGATTTTTTTTCCGCTCTGGTCACCAACCCCGCACAATTGCGGACCGGCCCACGCAACACCACGTTGTTCGACGCCCAATTCACCGCTCACGCCGGTACCCGCCAGCTCTGCGAGTTTTTTGACCGGGCGCTCGCAGCAACAACTGCTATAAATGACTGATCCCGCATCCACTCCTTCCGATGAGGTCGAGCCAGAGCCAGAGCGGCCCGCCATTCCCCATGATCGCCGTTTGTTTAATGGCGGGATCGTGCTGCTCGCGCTCACCTTGGCGTACTACTCCTTCAATGCCCAGGTAGATTCGTCCGTCGAGCTTTTCGAAGGACTGGTTATCATTGTACTCGCCGCGATGCCGGCCCTGCTTTGGGCGCGGCGGGCCAGCTTTGAGTTTCCCGTCTTCGAGGTTTTCATGCTAACCGGCATACAGCTTTATGCGCTGCCGCTGCTCAACGGACAGGGTGAGTTCGAGACTTATTCCGAGTCCGTGGTCACCCAGTCCGCTGCGGCCGTGCTCTTCTTTCAGATCGTCGCGATTTCCACTCATGCCGCGACCCGCGGTTATCCTCGCCGGACGCCTTTTTGGACCAAAGAGGTCGTTTCTCACGATATCGGCAAATATCTCGGCTATGGTTTGATCCTGACCACTATTTTCACCGGGATTGAAAGTTTTACGTCGATCATTCCGTCCGACATCGATGGACCGATGCGCGCCGTGTTTTACGGCATTGGCATCATCAGCACGTTCGTGCAAGGCCGGCGCTGGGGCCAGGGCGACTTGCTTTACCAGGAGAAGATTGTTTTCGCCATCAACATTGTGCTGCAGGTCATCTTCAATTTCGCCACCCTTTACCTGATCGTGGGCATTTCCATCCTGGTGCTCTCGTTGCTCGGCTACGTCTCAAGCAGCAAGCGCCTGCCCTTGGTCTTGATCGTCATCGTGCTTCCGGTCATCGCCGTGCTGCATAATGGCAAAACTGCGATGCGCGAAAAATATTGGGAAAGCACCTCACCCACACCCGACCTGATCAACCTTCCGGCCTTTTTCACCGAGTGGATTCAAGACGGCCTGG
>DASYOA010000301.1:0-4718 GCA_036008265.1 Opitutaceae bacterium | reverse complement strand
GAAGAGTGGGCGTCGGCCAACGAGATTTTGCGGGAGGCGCGGCCCGAACGATTTGGTTCCGTCGAGCGCGTGAACGAAATTGACCGGGAGATCAAACGCGGAGCCCTGAGCGCGTTGGCGGGCGCCGCCGTCTTGGGCGTGCTGGCTTATTTTTTGACCCCCAAGCTATGGCCGGCCGAAGTCTCCGACTTGGGGATGCGGACACAATCCATCATGGTGGCGTGCTTTGTCGGGGCCGTGGCTGGCTGGCGGTTGAGCGGAAAGCGCTAGGGCGCGCCGAGGCCTTCCCAAACCATTTTCACAGAAGGTCGCAAAGATAACGAAGCGACCGAGGTCGGCTTGCACCAAATTTCCAAACCGGCCGGTTTTTTGCCTTTGATGATGGAAATCCAGCGACACTTCGCGATCTTTCCCGTCCTCCGTAGCTTTAGCGAAGGAGGATGTTAAAACAAAAGGTTTGGGCTTTACCCGACACCAAGCTCGGCGGCCATCTCATGCAGGCTGGCGAAAACTTTGTCCGCGTGGGCGACGCGGAGTTGTTCGGCGTTGTGCGTGCCGGTGGTGACGGCCCAGCAGGGCAGGCCGCCGGCCTGCGCGGCTTGCACGTCGAAGGGCGAGTCGCCGACGAGGAGCGCGGTGGTCGGTTCGGCGTGGAGCCGTTCGAGCGCATGGCGCGTAAATTCCGGCTGGGGTTTGAGCCAGGGCGTGTCGGTCGCGCCGATGATGGCGCCCAAATATGGCGTGAGATGGAGATGATCGCAGATGGCGCGCGAAGAAGGGCCGTGCTTGTTGGTGAGCACGGCGCAAACGACGCCTTGGCTGTGCAGGGCGCGCAGGAGTTCGACGGCGCCGGGCAGGGGTTCGACGTCTTCGAGCATGTGCACGTCCCAGAAGGAGCGGTAGATTTTCAGCGCCTCGGCCAGGCGGGCCTTGGGCACGAAATTGAGCATGGCGTTCTCAAGCCCGCCGCCCACCGCGGTGCGGACTTGCGCGAGGGTGGGCGCGGGCAGGCCCAATTGCGGCAGGGTGTGCGCATAGCTGCGATGGATGGCGGCAAAGTGGTCGATGAGCGTGCCATCGAGGTCAAAGAGGACGGTGCGGAAGCGGGTCACCCTTGATTTGTTGGCGGTAAATGGGCGCAAAGAACATGAAAATTTTAGTTTTGATTTGGCGGCGGTTCGCTAGAACCAGTGCCAATGTCGGTCAGCGAAGAAACACCCACGGCCCAAGTGAACGCGCGCACCGAAGACGGCCGGCTGGTGCTTGAGCTGGCGGGTGGGTGGCAAATCACCGCGCCGCGGCCATCGTGGAAACGTGTGCTCGGGACGCAGCGGCCGACGCGCGTGCGGCTGGAGATGGGCGGGGTGTCGCGGTGGGACAGCTCGCTGGTGCTGTTCGTGCACGAGGTGCGCCGGTGGTGCACGGAGGCGGGCGCGAACCTCGAACTCGACGCCTTGCTGCCCGAAGTGCGCCGGCTGGCCGACCAGCTGGCGGGGGCGTATTTGACGCGGCCGCCGTTTCATCGCTCAACAAATTTTCTGGCCGATGTCGGCGTGGCGACGGAAGAGGTGGTGGGCAAGACCAGGGGCTTCGCCCGTTTTATCGGCGAGTGTACGCTGGCGACGGCGCGGCTGGTGATGCATCCGCAGAAATTCCGCTGGCGCGATTGTTTCATCGAAATGCAGGAGTGCGGCGCGATGGCCCTGCCCATCGTGAGTTTGATCAGCTTTCTCGTCGGGCTCACGCTCGCCTATACCGGGGCGATTATTTTGCGCCAGTTTGGGGCCGACATCTGGGTGGCCGACCTCGTGGGCCTGAGCTCGGTGCGCGAGATGGGTGCGATCATGACGGCCGTCGTGCTGGCCGGCCGCACGGGCGCGGCCTTTGCGGCGGAACTGGGCAACATGAAGACGGGCGAGGAGATCGATGCGCTGGAAACGCTCGGCATCCGCCCGGTGGATTTTCTCGTCATTCCCCGCATGATCGCGCTGGCGGTGATGATGCCGCTGCTCGCGCTCTATGCGAACTGCCTCGGCATCCTCGGAGGCATGGCGGTGGCGGCGGGCCTGCTTTCGATTCCGCCGAGTGCTTATTGGGTGGAGACCGTGGCCAGCATCGGCCTGACCGATATCAATGCCGGCCTGATCAAAGCCTGTGTGTTCGGCCTCATTGTCGGAATGACGGGCTGTTTACGCGGTCTGCAGGCGGAGCGCAGTGCGGCGGGCGTGGGCCGCGCGGCGACCTCGGCGGTGGTCACGGCCATCCTGCTCATCATCGTGGCCGACGCGATCTTCGCGGTGGTCTTCAACATCCTGCATATCTGAACGCATGAACGCCGACAAAAATTCCCCGGTCATCGAGGTTGCCGGCCTGGTCTGCGGCTACGGCGAGACGGTGGTATTGCGCGGGCTCAACTTTTCCGTGAGGCGGGGGGAACTATTTTTTGTCATTGGCGGCAGCGGCTGCGGCAAGACCACGCTGCTGAGGCACCTGATCGGGCTGCAGCGGCCGTTCGCGGGCCGGGTGGATTATTTCGGGAAAAACTTCACCGACGCCGAACCGGCGGCGCGGCGCGCGCTGCTCAAGACCTTCGGCGTGCTCTACCAGAGCGCCGCGCTGTGGAGTTCGCTCACGCTGCGCGAAAACATCGCGCTGCCGCTCGAGGAGTATACGACGCTCACCCGGCGCGAGATCAACGAGATCATCATGCTGAAGCTCGCGCAGGTCGGACTGGCGGGCTTCGAAGAGTATTATCCGGCCGAGCTGAGCGGTGGCATGAAGAAACGCGCCGGCCTCGCCCGGGCGCTCGCGCTCGACCCGGCCATCGTATTTTTCGATGAGCCCTCGGCGGGGCTCGACCCGGTGACGGCCCGGCAGCTCGACCAGCTGATCCGTGAAATCCGCGATTCACTCGGCACGACGATGGTCATCGTCTCGCACGAGCTGACGAGCATCTTTGCCCTGGCCGACCGCGTGATCCTGCTCAACCGTGAGGCGCAGGGCATCATTGCCGAGGGCGCGCCGCGCACCCTGGCCGACCAGAGCGACGACCCGCGTGTGCAGGAGTTTCTGACCCGGGAGGGAAAAAGCGAAAAACTCTAGCCGGCGGTTGAGCCGAATGAATGGAATCACCAAAGGGAACCTGTCCCCGCTGGTCGCAGACATAAGCGTTTAATTCTGTCCATTTTGTCCATTCTGTTTAAAAAAATACACCTGTGAAAACCAAACTCAGCCCAACCGTGGTCGGCGTCTTCGTGATCGGGGCGATCGCGCTGGGCGTCCTGGCGCTGCTCTCGTTTGGCGGCCTGCACTTTTTTTCGCAGTCACAGCGGTTCGTGGTGTATTTCGACGAATCGGTCCATGGCCTCGACCTTGGCTCGGCGGTCAAATTGCGCGGTGTGCGCATTGGGCACGTGGTTGACCTGAATGTGCGTTACGACGCCAGGAGCAATCACTCGCAAGTCGGGGTCGTTTGCGAACTGAGCCGCGACATCCTGACCGATGCCCGTGGCGAGCCGATCGACGTGTCCGACCGGACGGCGTTGCAAGTCCTCATCGATCGCGGCTTGCGGGCCAAACTCGGGGTGGTCGGGCTCGCGACCGGCCTGCTCTATGTCGAGTTGAACTTTGTCGATCCAGCAGAATACCCGGTGTCGAGGGCCGGCGATGCCGGAGAGAAATACGTCGTCGTGCCCGCGATGCCCTCGGCCATCTCCGAATATCAGGCGAGCCTGACGATGATTTTGAGCAACCTGAAAAAAGTTGATTTCGGCGGCCTGGCCGACGACGTGAAAAAGCTGCTGGCCACCGCGCAGAAACAGCTCGATGGCGCGGATGTGAAAGGGCTCGTCAGTCAATGGAAGGATGCCGGTGCAGCCGTGAAGGACCTCGCCTCGTCGCCCGATGCGAAGCAGGCCTTTGCCAATCTCAATGTAGCCATCACCGAGTTGCGCGGCGTGCTCGCCAAGATCGATACGCAGGTCACGCCCGCCGGCGAAAATCTCACCGCCACGCTCAAGGAGGCGAAAGCCTCGCTCGAACGCTTCAACGCCGCCGCGGCGAGCGCCCAGCATTTCATCGAGGCGCAGAGCTGGGTGGGTGACCAGGGAGTGCAGACCTTGCAGCAACTGGGCGATGCCGCGGAATCCGTGCGCCGCCTGGCCGACTTCCTTGAACGCGACCCCAATGCGCTCCTCGTCGGCAAAAAGCCAACGCCCTGATTTATTTTCACACGAAGGTCGCGAAGCAACGCAAAGAGAAAAACTGCCATGATCAAAAATGCCACGCCCTGCTTTCTGTCCGCCGGCTCCCTTGTCCTCCGTAGCCTTGGCGTAGGAGGATGGCTTCTGCCCTCTGTCCTCTGGTTTTTCACCACCGGCTGCTCGCTGCCCGAGGCCAGGCTGGACACGGCGCATAATTATGTGTTGCGGGTGACGGCGGAGGCCGTGCCGCCGAAATCTTCCGGGCTGCACGTGGGTTTGTTCCCGGTACAATTACCCGAGTACTTGAAGCAGCGGGCCATGGTGGTCCGCGAGGGCGCGAGCGAAGTGCGCTACAATGACGAGGAACGCTGGGCCGAGTCGCTCGATGCGGGACTCACTCGCGTGCTGCGCGAGCGGCTGTCGGCGACGGCGCAGGTGCTGGCGTATCCCTTCACGACCGAGCAGGCGCGCGATTACGATGTGCGGGTGCGGGTGCAGTCTTGCGAGGGCACGTCG
>DASYOA010000300.1:0-7674 GCA_036008265.1 Opitutaceae bacterium | reverse complement strand
CACCGTTGGCGGGATGTTCGACCCGGTTGAAAAACTAAAGGAGTTTGTCCGCCACCCGAGCGTGTCGGCCGATCCCAAATTCAAGGAGGGCATGAAGGGTGCGCGGGAGTTTGTCGCGGGCCTGCTGCGCGAAATGGGTTTCGCGGTGGAAATCGTGCCGACGAAGCTGCACCCCATCATCCTCGCACGGCGCGGAGGCGACGAACACTGGCCCCAGGTCATCATTTACGGCCACTACGACGTGCAGCCGGCCGATCCGCTGAACCTGTGGACGACCCCGGCCTTCGAGCCGGTGGAGCGGGGCGGCCGGCTTTACGGCCGCGGCACGGCCGACAACAAGGGCCCGCTTATGACGCACATCGCGGCGGTCGCCCAGCTCCTGGAAAAAAATCCGCGCCTGCCGCTGCGCATCACCTTTCTCATCGAGGGCGAGGAAGAAATGGGCAGCCCGAGTTTTTTGCCGTTCCTCGAGTCCCACCAGGCCGAGCTGCGCAAAGCCGACCTGGTTTTTCTCTCCGATACGCTCAGCCCGAGCGAAGAGCAGGTCGTCATCACCTGCGGCTTGCGCGGACTGGTGCTGTGCGACGTGGAGGTCACCGGCTCGCGGGGCGATTTGCACTCGGGCCTGCATGGCGGCGTATTGCGAAATCCGATCCAGGCGCTGGCCGAGCTGTGCGCCTCGCTGCACACGCCCGACGGCCGCGTGAACGTGCCGGGATTTTATGACGACGTGGTGGAAGTCGAGCCGTGGGAGCGCGAAGAATTGAGGAAACTGGGCGGCGATGTGGAAAAATACCGCGAGTTTCTCGGCATCCCGGCGTTTCACACGCCGCCGGGCTACACGCCGTTTGAAGCGATCCGGTTCCTGCCGACGCTGGAATTCAACGGCATCGGCGGTGGCTACCAAGGGGAGGGCACGAAAACGGTCATCCCCAGCAAGGCCTTCGTGAAAATCAGCTGCCGGCTGGTGGCGAACCAAGTACCGGGGAAGATCCGCCAGTTGCTTTATCGGACGATCAGCGAGCGCATGCCCAAGGATGTGACCTTCCGCATCGTGGATCAGCACGAGGGCACGCCCTACATCGTCGTTCCGCCCGGCCGCGCCAACACACCGCCCGGCCAATCGCCGGTGCTGGCCCGGGCGTTCCGGGCGACCGACGCCGCCGTGACCGAGGTGTTCGGACGGGCGCCGCTTTATCTTCGCGAGGGCGGGAGCGTGCCCATCATCGCCGATATCAAGCGCGTGCTCGGGCTCGATTCGGTCATGCTGGGCCTGTTTTTGCCGGAGGACAACCTGCACGCGCCCAACGAGAGTTTTAAACTGAGCATCATGCAGAAGGGCATGGCGGTGTCGCAAAAAGTGCTGACGGCGCTGGCGGCGGGATAAGACATTGGTCGTAGTTGGGTCTGGTGGTAGGGCGAGGCGTCCCCGACGAGCCGAAAAAAACGGCTCGCCCGGAGGTCTCGCCCTACGAGAAACCACGACGTTAACCGTAATGATTCGAAGAAAAAGCCCCGGATTTTCATCCGGGGCTTTTTGTCAGCGAAAGAATTTACAGGTCAAAGCGGCTTACGAGCCGCCGGCTGACGTGGCCGGCGCGGCGGTATCGGCGCCGTCCTTTTCGACATCGAGATCGACGCGGCGATCATGGTCCATCTGTTCAGCCGTGCCGTTCTTGATGGCCTCGAGGCTGCCCTTGGAAAGCGTTTCGAGGCTACCAGCATTGACGCCGGCTTTGACGAGATAGTTTTTCACGCTCTGGGCCCGGCGGTCGCCCAGCGATAGATTGTATTCGTCGGTGCCGCGCCAGTCGCAATGGCCTTCGAGCAGGAGCTTCTTCATCGGGTTGTCCTTGAGGTATTTGACCGCATCGGCCAGCTTCGAACGTTCGCCCGACTTGATCGCCGATTGGTCGAGATCAAAATAAACCGATGGGATCAGACCGTGAATGAGATGCCCATCGTCGATGACTCCCTCGGGCAGGCGTTCCTGCAAGCCGGCCGCATTGGCGTCGGTGGTGTTGACATTTGTCGGGTTAAGCCCGTTCGGGCCAAGCACGGTCTGGTCCGGCGTGGGACGCTTGGCTTTGGTAGCGCAGCCGGTGAGCAGTACGGCGGAGCTAAGGAGAATGAGGGAAAGTACGGAGGCGGTGATCTTCATGTGAAACAGAAAGTTTGGTCGTTATTGAGCAATCGCATTGGCACGGCAAGGATTTATTCGGCAATCTTACATCCGTGAGAACCAACCGCCAGCCAATCTGCTTTTTATTCGACAACGGTTCGCTGCGCGCAGCCTCGACTTTGAGCCTGCGCCGCATCGCGAATTGGCTGCGGGTGCGGCTGGACGGCACGGACGTGCGGGCGGTGTCGTTGCTGCACTCGAGCACGATCGACGCCGCCGAACTGGGAGGCGAACGGGCGGATCTGCTGGAGCCGGCCCTGGCCGCGGCGGCGGCGCGGGGTGAAAATGATTTTGTGCTGCTGCCGCTTTTTTTCGGCCCAAGTGCGGCCGTGACCGACTATCTGCCAGAGCGGCTGCAGGCTTTGCGCAAAAAGTTTCCCGACCTGCGGGTGAGCCTTGCGCGCTGGCTGGTGGACGTAAAAGCCGCAAACGACATGAGCATCGCGACCATTCTCGCTGACGGCGTGCGGCGGACGTCGGCCGGCGCAGGCTGGAGCCGGCCCAAAGTCGCGCTGGTCGATCACGGCAGCCCGCAGCGCGGCGTGGCGGCCGTGCGGGATTTTCTGGGTGGACAATTGCGGCGGCTGCTCGGGGGCGAAGTGGCGGTGGCCTCGATGGAACGGCGGCCGGAACCGGAGTTTGCCTTCACCGAGCCGTTGCTGGCCGGCTTGCTGCACGACAAAAAGTTTGGCCAGGGCGAGGTGGTGGTGGCGCTGCAATTTCTGTCACCCGGGCGCCATGCCGGGCCGGGCGGAAACATTGCCGAAATCTGTGCCGAGGCCATGCGCGCCCAGCCGGGTTTGCGGGTTGTCCCAACCGGGCTCGTGGGTGAAGACGAGCGGCTGGCTGACGTGCTGGCGGAGCGCTATTGGGAAAAACTGAAGGGCTAAAGACTTAAAGCTGCAGCCGACCGTTACCGGGTTTCAGCCTTCAGTTTTCGGGTTTCAGCTTTTCTCGTCAGGGCAGCGCTTTTTTCGGCTCGATGATCCCGACCTCGAGGGCGTAGCGCGTCAGGCTGGCGACATCGTGGAGGTTGAGCTTGCGCATCAGGTTGGTGCGGTGGTTGTCCACGGTCTTCACGCTGATGCCGAGCTTGGAGGCGATTTCCTTGGTGCTGTGGCTTTCCGCCACGAGCTGGAGAATTTCGCGTTCGCGGTCGGTCAGGAAATCGGCGGTGGCGCTGGCGCTCGGGTTGGCTACGACGTTGCGCAGGAGCGCGGCGACCGCGGGGCCAAAGTAAGTGCCGCCATTGGCCACGGTCTCGAGGCCTTTTTTAAATTCGACCAGGCCGGCAGTTTTTTCCACGAAACCATGCGCGCCGGCCTCGAGCATCTCGCGCACCAGGACGGGATTTTCATGCCCGGAAAAAACCAGCACGCGGACATTTTTAAGCTGCTTGCTGATGCGGCGGAGAAGGTCGACGCCGTTCAGCCCGGGCAGTTTGGCATCGAGTACGAGCAAGTCCGGCTTCACATCCATGCACAAGGTGTAGGCGCTCTGGCCGTCGCCGCTTTCACCCACGAGCTTGTAATTGGGATCCATGTGAAGGATCTCCACCAGCATTTCACGGATGGCGGTTTGATCTTCGACAATGACAAGTCGTTTCATATGCGTTAGGGTTTATGCATCCTGCCAAGCTATGGCAAAAAACATAACTATAAAATCTTTGCCTGTGCAAGCTTTGCCAAAGTTTCTTTCTTCGATTTTACGCAAACTGGTGCCAGTGTTTTTGCTTGCTTTGTTTGCGGGGTGCGCCAGCGAACCCGCGGATCCCGCGGCCAAGGCGCCGCCTTCGGCCAATGTGGGCAAACTCCAGGCCTGGAATGACGCCGAGATGCTCGCGCAACGCGCCGAAGGGCGGAGTGCGGCGGTCGGGGCCGGCAATTCGATGCTGCCAGTTTACGGTGACAACACCATGCTCGTCATCAACGCCGTGCCTTACGACATGCTGCGGCTGGGCATGAATGTGGCCTATCGCAACTCGCGCGGGGTCGAAGTGGTCCACCAGCTGATTGGAAAAGAAGCCCGTGGCTGGCGCGTGGCCGGGCTGAACAACGAGGAAGCTGACGCGGAACTTGTCACCCCGTACAATTTAATCGGGGTGGTCTATGCCACGCTTAATTATGACGCCCACGACGAGGAAGACAACGCCCCGAGCAAGTGAGAGTGTGGGTGTGCGGTATTGGACTTCCTCGTTGGACCGTGTCCTCCGTCTTGTCCGCCATAGCTTCAGCGAAGGCGGAAGCCTTGGCAAAGGAGGATATGTTGGCCGTGCCATGCGAAGCCTCGGCGTAGCATGGCCCTGCTTGGCTCTTCGAGCTGCGCAGGGCACGCATCGCATTGCGATGCGTGGTGGGCTGGCCGGGACTCGAACCCGGAACCAACAACTTAAAAGGATGCTGCTCTACCATTGAGCTACCAGCCCACACAGTCGCGGAAGGTAGCGGAAATAGATTTCAGTCGTCCATGCTGGCAAGGATTTTCCGAAACACCACTCTTGCGAAAAATCATGTTTTTCCGTAAAACTTTAGTCATTCAATAGCGTCTTATCCTGCAATCTGCCCGTTTTCCACCAATCGCCAGCCATTCCGATCAGCCATGGGAACAATTCTTGATTACACGCATCATAGCCAGATGGACGGTATGTCTATCAAAGCCCAGGAAGTTGCCTTAGACCGAATGCTCGTTGATCGCTTTAAAAGCGGCGACGAGGCGGCCTTTAGCGAAATGGTCACGCGCTACTGGGATCGCATCTACTCGATGGTTCACCACCTGCTGCGCAACCAACAGGATGCCGAGGAGGTCACGCAGGACGCCTTCATTCGGGCGCATCGCGGGCTCGTTAATTTCCGCGGAGAATCGGCGTTCTCAACCTGGCTTTACCAGATCGCGACCAACCTGGCCCGCAACCGCTACTGGTATTGGTGGCGCCGCAAGCGCGACAAGACCGTGTCCTTCGACCAACCGATCTCGGCCGACAACGCCACGCCGCTTTCCGAGATTTTCGCCGCCGAGATGGAAACGCCGGAGGATGCGACCGTGACACAGGAATTTGTCGCCTCCATCGCCGCCGGCATGGAAAAACTCAGCCCCAAGCACCGGGAAGTTCTTATTTTGCGCAACGTGAAAAATTTGTCCTACGAGGAAATCGCCGAGATCCTGGCCATTTCCGTTGGCACGGTCAAAAGCCGCATCGCGCGTGCCCGCGAAAGCCTGCGCGCGAAACTGGGAGGGGATTTCGCATGAAAGAATCGCGTTTCATCGAGTTGATTAATCTCTACATCGACCGGCAGATCGGGCCCGAGGAAGCGGCCGAGCTGGAGGCGGAGATTGCGCGCAGCCCGTCGCATCGCCGCACCTATCTGCAATACTGCCGCATGCACCGGGCGTGCACGATGCTCTTCGAGAATTTCCACGCCCCGGCCACGTCGCTGAACCAGGCCCTGACCCAGGCGGAGCGCAAGGTCACGGCGTTCCCCACGCGCGGATACCGCCTGGCGCGCATCGCGCTGGGCGCGGGACTGGCTGCGGCGGCCTGTATCGCGTTCATGCTGGTTAATCATCCCGCTTCTCCTTCCACGCTGCCGGCGAAACCCAGCGTTGACGAAGTGGCGCAAGTGAACGTGCCGCCCGAGTCATTCCACCTCGCGGCAATGGCCCGTCCGGCCGAGTTCAAAACCGTCATGACGGCCAATAGACTTTCACTCGCCAACAACCGGGCCGCCAGCGAGGCCCAGCGCGAGGCGTTCGATTGGATGAGGCAGATCGAGCTTTCACCCATGCCCGTGGTCGACACCAACGAGAATGTATTTTTCCCGCAAGCCGAGGCCTCGCCGGCCGACCTGCGTTTTCCGCGGGCCCACCCGGACGATCAGCCCGTGGCGGAGATGGCGAGCTTTCAGTTCCAGCCCTGAGCGGTTGGGAGGCGTCTAGCCATTGAGGGCTTTTTTCACCAGTGCCTCGGTCGTGACCCGGCCGCCGAGTGCCAGCGCGGCACGGCGCACGGCTTGGTCGGCATCCGCGGCTTTGTAACCGAGCGCCATCAGCGCCATCACCGCATCGTGCTGCTTGCTGTCGACGGGCGCGGTCCCGGCCGGGGCAGAACTTCCAGAGGAAATCGTTTCGCCGGCGGCCGGCGCGCCCAGCTTGCTTTTCAATTCGACGACGAGGCGCTCGGCGGTTTTTTTGCCGATGCCGGGACAATTCGCCAGGGTGGCGATGTCGCCCGCGCGGATGGAACTCTCGAGCAGCGACAGCGAGAGTTTGCTCATGATCGTCAGCGCGCCTTTCGGCCCGACGCCGGTCACGTTATCGATCAACAGGCGGAAAAAATCGCGTTCTTCCACCGTGGCAAAGCCGTAAAGGGTCTGCGCGTCCTCGCGGTAAACGGCGAGGGTATGCAGCTTCACCTGCGCGCCGGCGGCGGGAAGTTTTTCCGCGGTCGTCACCGGGATGTGCACGTCGTAACCCAGGCCGCCCGTTTCGATGACGGCAAGCAGGGGCGAAGTTGCAACCAGCGTACCGTGGATGGAGGTGATCATCTCATTTCAATCCCAGCACGTCCTGCATGTCGTAAACGCCGGCTGGCTGCTTCACGACCCACTGGGCGGCGCGCAGGGCGCCGTGGGCAAAGATGGCACGGTCCGAAGCCTTGTGGGTGAGTTCGAGGCGTTCGCCCAGCGCGGCAAAAACAACCGTGTGGTCGCCCACGACGTCGCCGCCGCGCAGCGAATGCACGCCCACTTCACCTGGCGTGCGCTCTCCGGTGATACCGGAGCGGCCGTGGCGCAGCGCCTTGGCGGTGAGCTTGCGCTCTTCAAGGATGATCTCGATCAGGCGCGCGGCCGTGCCGCTGGGCGCGTCCTTCTTGAAACGGTGGTGCATCTCGATCACCTCGGCATCGTAGTCCGAATCGAGCACGCGCGCCGCTTCCTGGGTGAGGGCAAACAGCAGGTTTACGCCGACGGAAAAATTTCCCGCCCACACGCAGGGCACGCGCGCGGCGAGGGCGAGGAGTTTTTTCTTTTCCTCGGCCGTATGGCCGGTCGTGCCGATGACGATGGGCTTGTGCTGCGCGACCGCCAGCTCGAGCAGGCGCCCGGTGGCGGGAGGCGAGCTAAAGTCGATGATGACATCGCAGCGCGCGAGGCCGGCGGTTGGGTCGTCTCCGGCGTCGGTGGCAGCGCCGATGACAAGGCCCAGCTCCGCCGCGGCCGCGGTGATGGCGTGGCCCATGCGGCCTTTGGCGCCGTTGAGAAGGATCGTGAGCGGCATGATGAGAAATTATTTCCCGAGCGCGGCGAGCACGCCAGTCAGGATTTTCAGGTTGGCCGCGCTCATCTCGCAGAGCGGGAGGCGCACTTCGGCCGAGCTGATGATGCCGGCGCGCACCATGGCGATCTTGACCGGCACCGGATTGGGCTCGATGAAGAGCGCCTTGAAAAGAGGATGAAACTTGCGGTGCAGCTTGGCGGCGCCGGCATAATCACCGG
>DASYOA010000299.1:0-3265 GCA_036008265.1 Opitutaceae bacterium | reverse complement strand
AAGCAAACCCTGCTTCACGAGGCGCTCATCAGCATCCTCGCCGACCGGGCCCCCACCACCGTGCGCGCCAAGCGCCCCGCCGCGCCGCCCGTCGTTGCATCCGGCAAACTCCGCATCCTCGTGGCCGAGGACAACATCGTGAACCAGCGCGTCGCCATGCTCCAACTCGAACGCCTCGGCCACCGCGCCGACGTCGCCGCCAACGGCCTCGAAGTCCTTTCCGCCATCGAAACCGTCCATTACGACGTCATCTTCATGGACTGCCACATGCCGGAACTCGATGGCTACGAAGCCACCCGCCGGTTGCGCACGCGTGAAAACGAACGCCGCGCTCGCGGCGAAAAATTCACGGCCCTGCACATCGTCGCCATGACCGCCAACGCCATGCAAGGCGACCGCGAGACCTGCCTCGCCGCGGGCATGGACGATTATATCAGCAAGCCCGTGCGCCCCGCCGAGCTCGCCGCCAGCCTCGCCCGCGCTCCGGCTGCAGTGGTGTGACCACCGCGAATGACGAAATCCGAATGTGGAATGGCGAATGAAAGGCGCCTCGAAGACGTCCATTCGTCGTTCTTAATTCGTGATTGGGCTACGTTTACTCCTTCAATTTCTCCGCCTGGTGCACGAGCCCGATGAATTCCGCGCGATAACCGCCCACGTCCGGGCCCAGCCCCTGCCCGGCCCATTGCTCCACCGCGGCCAGCGTGGCATCGCCCTTAAGCGGTGAATCGCGCAAGATCAGGCCAAAACCCGCCACGGCCGCGGCAAACTTGAAATCCGTGCTCGCCTCCGCGAAGGTCGCGCCGCGATCTGTCAGCGGAAACTCCAGCTGTTGGCTCACCCCGCCTTCCGGCGGCGTGTAGCGCACCGTTACCGTCAAAATTTCAGGATTTGAGATTTCAGATTTCAAATCTCCTGCCTCCGACCCCTGGCCTCTCGGCTCCTTGTCCGCCGTAGCTTCAGCGAAGGCGGATTGACTCTGGACTTTGCCGTACTTCAGCGCATCGACGCCCGGCGTCGCCGGCGGTTCCACGCCCACGGGCACGATCTCATAAAGCGCTGTCACCGTGTGCCCCGCACCCACGTCGCCCGCCGTGATGGAGTCGTCCTTGAAATTCTCTTTTTTCAGCACGCGGTAATCGTATCCGATCAATCGATACGATTGCACCTTTGCCGGGTTGAACTCCACCTGCACCTTCACATCCTTCGCCACCGTGACGAGCGTGGCGACGGCCAGGTTTGACGCCGGCGGGGTCGCGGCCGTGACCTCGCGCGCCTTGAGACCGATGCGCACCAGCCGGTGCGCCGGCGCCCACGGCGCGGCCGCGACCTCGAGCGTGGCCGCCAGCGGCGCGTGATCGCGCGGGGCCTCATAAGCGTAGGAGAAATAATTTACCAGTTGCTCGATCCGCACCGCGTCGGCCGGCGGCCTCTCGCCCGCCTGCAAAAACCGCCGCACGCTGGCATAGCTCGCCGTGTCCACATCGAGCGCGAAGGTCGAAAGCGGGTTCTGCGCGACGGAAGCAAAATCGCCGCCCGCATGGTCGGCATCGGCCTCGGTGTTGAAGTTTTGGCGCTCATTCCCGTTAAACGTAAACGTCGAAGACGGATTCTGCGCGGCCGACCAAAGGTCCTTACCCACAAAAGGCTCGGCCTTGAAATAGCGGGGCTCATCCGGGCCCGCCGGGGCCTGCGGCTGCCCTCCTGAATTGGCCGAGGCATCGAAAGCATGATCCTGATACAAAAAGCCGCGCATGGGGTCATTCGATGCAAGCCCACCAGCAACGAATTCTGCGTTGATCTTTTTGGCCGTGTCGCGGGACGGGAAATCGTAGGCCACGCTGTTGTTCACGCCGGCGATGTCCGTGGTCTCATGGGTGCCGGCCGTGGTTTCCGCTGCTACATAACCTGGCGCCGGCGCCGTCACGGCATCGAAAGCTTGCCGCTTAGCCATTTCCACGTCCGCGGGCTGATTCGATGCGAGCTTTGCTCCAAGCATTGCGGTTTTATCGGCCGCGACTGCCTGCGATTCCATTTGGGGTTCAACGTTACCCATCGGGATGGCCGCCACGGGAAACGCCACCTCAGTGTAGGGCGATGGTTTCGCCGTGGCCGTTATCGCTGCTGATTCCTTGGGTTCCATTTCACGCCCTGCCTTTGGCACGGACTCTTGTTGCCGCGCCATGCGCACAACCTGTGATTCGTGCAACGTCACCATCACCGCGAAGCAGGCCGCGGCCAGCCCGGCCGCGATCCAGTAGGGAAAATGCACGAGCTTGCGCGCCGTGGCGTAGGGAGCAACGTGCCTGGTCTTCAGCGGAGGCAAAACACTTTCTGCTTCGGGCTCGGCGGCCAGTGCGGCCTCGATCTGTCGGGCGGTGGCGCGGATTTCATCGACCGCGGCGCGCGCGGTCGCGTCAGTTTTCAGCAGGGCCTCGACCGCGGCACGTTCATCGCCCTCGAGCTCGCCGAGCGCGTAGGCCGTTAACTGTGGGTCATTATAAAAATCTTTGGGTTCTTTCATCGTCATTCCTCATTCGCCATCCGCCTTCGCCCTCTCGGCTAGCTCGGGGCTACGGCGTGACAAGTTCGTCATTGGTTATTGGTCATTGGTCATTCTGCCTGCGCCGCCCATTCGCGTCGCAGCCTCGCCACTGCAGTGTGGATCAGGAAGCCCACGTTGGTAACCGAGAGCCGCGTGATGCGGCTGATTTCCTTGTAGCTGAAACCGTTTTGGAATTTCAGGCGGATGACCTCCTGCTGGTTGGCCGGCAAAAGGCCGATCAGCCGCAACAACGCCGTGTGCGTCTCTGCGCGTTCGAGCTCGTGGCCGGGAAGCGGCGCGACATCGGCCACGCGTTCCACCGCACCTTCCTCGAAGCGCATTAGGCGGCCCTCCTTGCGCAGCACGTCGAGCGCGCGATGCCGGCAGACCGTGAAAAGCCACTCCACCGCATGGCCGTCCACCGCGTCGCGCGGCTGGGCCAGCAGGCGCTCGAACGAATCCTGCACGACGTCGCGGGCCCGCTCGGTGTCGCCGAGCAGGCGGGTGGCGTAGCGCGTGAGTGGCGCCTGGTAGCGCGCACCCGTGGTTTCGACCCAGTGAGTGTCGTCTGCATGTGAGTCCTCCGGTTGATCGGATGCGGGTTTCACGTGTGGTGTTCGCTGGGTTAAACGGGCTCGACTACGTTTTATTAGATGCAACAGGCCATAAGTAACAAGTATCAGGTATCAGGACTAGGAATTAGGAGGCAGGAGTGTTCCG
>DASYOA010000298.1:0-2930 GCA_036008265.1 Opitutaceae bacterium | reverse complement strand
CCGTGCGCGGCGAGTTCGGCTACTGGGTGTTCACCGGCGAGCACGACAAGCTCCAGCGCCCGTCGTGGAATTACCGCAAGGAGGACGACGGCGGCATCATCACGGACATGCTGTGCCACTGGCAGTACGTCATCCAGAATCTTTTCGGCGAGGTGAAGTCGCTCTCCTGCCTTGGCGCGACGCACGTCCTGCAGCGGTGGGATGAGGCGGGCCAGCCCTACGCGTGCACGGCCGACGATTCGGCTTACGCGACGTTCGCGCTGCACAACGGCACGATCTGCCATTTCAACTCCTCGTGGTGCGTGCGCGTGCGTCGCGACGACCTGCTCACGCTGCAGGTGGATGGCACGCACGGCAGCGCCGTGGCCGGCTTGCGTGATTGCGTGGCCCAGCCGCTCTCTGCCACGCCGCACTGTATGTGGAACCCCGACCTCGACAGTCCGATCAAATACGCGGATGGCTGGATGCGCGTGCCGGGCCAGGATCCTTACGACAACGCGTTCAAAGTGCAGTGGGAGTTGTTCCTGCGGCACGTGGTGAAAGGCGATCCGTTCCCGTGGAATCTGCTCGAAGGCGCGAAGGGCGTTCAGCTTGCCGAGCTTGGCCTCAAATCATGGGCCGAGCGTCGCTGGGTCGATGTGCAGGCACTGGCGTGAGTAATTGGTATTTAGTAGTTGGTAATTGGTGGTTAGTCTTTTGTCACAGGGCCTTTCCCTTCCTGATTTGCAAAATGGGATGGAACTGTGCCACGTTAGTGCCCTCTCACTTCTTAAACCATGACTGCTTCACTCGCCTTTGCCTTTCTCCCACCCGGGATGTTCATGATCCTGTTCGTTCTCGTGTTCGTGTTTGCGCTCTACGCGCAGATCCGCGTCTCGAGCGCCTACAATAAAAACGCCAAGATTCTCTCGCGTGGCGGCATCACCGGCCGCGAAGCGGCGCAGGCCGTGATGAACCAGGCCGGCATCGACGACGTCGAAATCGTCGAAACGGGCGGGCATCTCACCGACCACTACGATCCTTTGCACAAGCGCCTGGTGCTCTCGTCGGAAAATTATCGCGGTACGAGCCTGGCCGCGCTGGGCGTGGCCGCCCACGAATCGGGCCATGCCATCCAGCACAAGGTCGGGTACAAGATGCTCGAGTTCCGCATGGCGCTCGTGCCCGCGACGCAGATCGTCTCCCGCATCGTGCCCTTTGTCATTCTCGCGAGCTGGTTTTTGGTGCGCGGTCTCACTGGCACGATGCTCGATGTGGCCATCATCTGCTACGCGGTGCTGACCCTCTTTAACCTGGTCACGCTGCCGGTCGAATTTGACGCCAGCCGCCGCGCCAAGGCCCAGCTCGTGAGCCTGGGTATTTTGGATCGCGACGAGATGCCGGGCGTAAACGAGACGCTCGATGCCGCGGCGCTGACCTACGTGGCGGCGTTCATCAGCACGCTGCTCATGCTGCTTCAGCTGCTCTCGCAGCGGCGGAACTGACGGCTTCGCGCATTTGAAATCTCAGATCTGAAATTTGAGATTGGCCATTGGCCATTGGCCGGTGGCCAATGGTCACGGATCTTCCGCTGCCTTGAGCGCGCGGACGGAAGTTTCTTTCCCGGCGGCGGAGGTCAGGGTTTGGATTTCCGAAAAATCGCGCACGGCGCGCAGGATCTCGAGCACCTCCGGGTGCCGCGAGGCGAAAGCCAGCAGCTCAATCTGGTCGCGCGACAGGTGGTGGTCCTGGATCGAGGCCAGCAGTTCGTCCTGGTTCGCGCGCACGGACCGGCGGTAGAGCGAGCGCAGGTGCTCGGCCGTTATTTGCGCGTCGGCTGGCATGAATTTCAAGCCGCTGACCGCCTCCAGCCAGAGCAGCGCCATGCCCTTGGTCTCGGGCGAGTCCTTGGCGTAGCCCATTTTAACCAGCAGCTCCGAGATGGTGCCGAATTTCACCGGGCGGCCCGTCTCGATATTGATGACCGTGTTGCGATGGCAGCCGGCCAGGGAGGCCAGTTGTTCGCGACTCAAGTTCTTCGTCTCCCGCAGATGCCGGAATTGCCGGGTGTAATCCATCCTGTTCGTTAACGCGCCCCGGCTTTTATTGTCAACGCGCCTCGGAGGATATTTTGTTGTTTGACAAAATGTATGCAGCATACGAGTCGTTTGCAATGCCGCCTGTATCCCCCGATGAGTCCGCGCCTTCTGCACCGTCGCGGGCTTTGGTACGGCACAAGGTGAGTGTCCTGTGCACGCTGCTGACGATCTGCGACAACCTGCGGCGGATGCAGTCCGAGGCGCCGGCGCGCCGGGCCTGCTTTGAGGTTTCCGAACTGCTACGCACTGAGCTGCGGCTGGTGCGCCGCCGTACGCGAGGCTGAGGCGGGTTTTAGTCATGGACAAACCCAAGGAAATTGCTGCAACCGCAAAACGGATTCTGGTAATCGACGACCAGCATTTGATTCGCGATTTGCTGACGCAGTTGCTTGAGGCCGAAGGGCACCATGTCATGGTCGCGGCCAGCGGCAGGGAAGGCCTGGTCGTGGCACGAGTGCTGCCATTCAACCTTATTTTGCTCGATGTGGACATGCCGGGGCTGAACGGTCTCGAAGTCTGCACCGAACTGAAGCGCGGGGCTGAGACAGCGCACGTGCCGGTCATTTTTATCAGTGGACGGCGGAGTACACCGGAAATACAGCAAATGACCGCGGTCGGTGCGGCTGGCTTTTTACCCAAGCCGTTTTTGTTCGAGCAAGTTCGTCGAACGGTCAACCGCATACTGGAGGCGACAGGTGCGCAGCCGTGACGGCGGCCCAGCGGAGTTTTCCAACCGCCGGTGAAGAACATGGGCCTTGCGCACGCCAGCGAAGGAGGCAGACTGAACGCAATCGCGATTTGGCCCCAAAATCGATTGCATGAAACCCCCTCTCTTTATCGCACTGGCCATCG
>DASYOA010000297.1:0-3631 GCA_036008265.1 Opitutaceae bacterium | reverse complement strand
GTCCCCAATCTTTGGTGTAGACCCGTTTGGCTGGCCCGCCAAGCCGTAGCCCGAAGGGCGAAGGCTGGTGGACGCTACAGGACTCGAACCTGTGACCCCGTGCGTGTGAAGCACGTGCTCTAACCAACTGAGCTAAGCGTCCGGCGCAGAGGGACAGTCCTACCAAAACACCGCCAAAAGCAAAGCGGATTTTAATTTCACCACTAAGGCACGAAGGGCACAAAGACCACTCCAAGGCAATTTTAGCCACGAAAGATCGCAAAGCACACAAAGGCATATCCAAAGAAACATGACTTCCTGCTCTGAGATCTATGTGTTCTTTTGTGGCAAAAAATCTGGTGTTTTGCTTAGCGCCTTGGCGCCTTTGCGTTAAAAATAATGGCTCACTTCCTCGTTTTCACCGCGGTGCGCCGCCGCGGGAACATCTCCCGGCAGATTTCGCAGCTCATCCCATCGCAACCGCGCGCCGTGCAGTGTTCGCGTCCGTAGAAAATGATGCGCAGGTGCAACTGATTCCAGTGCGCGCGCGGGAAAAGTGCTTTCAGGTCCTGCTCGGTCTGTTCGACGTTACGGCCGCTCGTGAGTTTCCACCGTTGCGCGAGACGGTGGATGTGCGTGTCCACCGGGAACGCCGGTTCGCCAAAGGCCTGCGCCATGACCACGCTGGCGGTCTTGTGCCCCACCCCCGGTAACGCCTCGAGCTCGGCAAAAGTCCGCGGCACCTGTCCGCCGTGTTGTTCGATCAGAATCTTGGAAAGTTCAGAGATTGCCCGCGCCTTCCGCGGCGCCAGGCCGCACGAGCGGATGATCTCCTGGATTTTTGCCACCGGCTGCGCGGCCATTTTGGCCGGCGTATCCGCGAGCGCGAAAAGCCGCGGGGTAATCTCGTTCACCCGCTTGTCCGTGCACTGGGCCGACAGCAACACGGCAATCAGCAGCGTGTAGGCATCGCGATGCTGCAGCGGGATGGGCGTTTCCGGATAAAGCTCGGCCAGCCGCCGGTCGATGTAGGCGGCGCGTGCGGCCCGCGTGCGGAATTTGTTTGGCTGCTTCGGCACTGGGCAGCGAGCAGAGCCGCTTTTGCGCTTGAGACAACTCTTTCCGAATTTAACCGCGAATGAACGCTAATCGGCGCGAATAATTTCAATCACCTATCGGACCCAGGCTTTTAACGGAAGATATTTGCGTCCATTCGCGTTAATTCGCGGTTTCAAAACCGGTCTAGGTTAGAACTCATCCGTGTTGATCCGCGTAATCCACGGGAGAAAAATTCAGTTTGCCGCACCTGAAGGAATAAATCACCTTTTCACCCCATCAGTAGTCATATCATGAAACGCATCCTGCTCCTTGCCCTTATTGCAGCAGCGGTCGCTCTTTTGGGCGGCTGCGCCACGGCCGATTACGGCACTGAGGATACCGCTCCCCATGAAGACAATCGCTCTCGAATCATGGATACACCGATGGATTTTGGTCGTGGTGATACCGGTGGTGGCGGCGGCAGCGGTGGCGGCGGTTATTGATCGCCAGCATCCTGCGCCGGACAAAGCCGGGCTTCGTTAACCACGGATGAACCCTTCTTCGCTAAAGCCACGAAGGGCACGGCACTAATTATCACTGACGCCAGAATCCATCCGTGCTCATCCGCCTGTCTTCCGAAGCCTTGGCGAAGGAGGATGGAATCCGCGGTAAAAAATCAGTGGTTCCAAAAACTCAGTTGCGCCGCCTGCCCGTCGCCGTAGGTTGACGCAATGCCTTCGTCTTCCGCGCCCGCCGCCACTACGAATCGCGACTTGCTCGCCCCGCTCGACACGTTCGCGCGCCGACACCTCGGCCCCGACGCCATCGAACAGGCCGAAATGCTCCGCCTCCTCGGCCACGCCTCGCTCGACGCGTTGATCAACGCCGCCGTGCCCGGGCACATCCGCCGCGGCCCGCTCGAACTGCCCGCGGCCGCCGGCGAAAGCGCGGCCCTCGCCGAGCTGCGCGAGCTCGCCACCGAGAACAAGGTTTTCCGCAGCCACATCGGCATGGGCTACCACGGCACGCTCACGCCCGGCGTCATCCAGCGCAACATCCTGGAAAATCCCGGCTGGTACACGGCCTACACGCCGTACCAGGCGGAGATTTCCCAGGGCCGGCTCGAGGCGCTGCTCAATTTCCAGACCATGATCTGCGACCTGGCCGGCCTCGACATCGCCAACGCCTCCATGCTCGACGAGGGCACCGCCGCCGCTGAAGCGATGATGCTCTGCCATCGCGTCAAACAGGGCGAGAGCCACGCCGCCGCCACGTTTTTCGTCTCGGCCGCCTGCCACCCGCAGACGATCGACATCGTGCGCACGCGCGCCAAGCCGCTCGACATTGAGATCATCGTGGGCGACCACCGCGCGTTCCAATTTGCGGCAGAAAAAAATCCCGTCGGCGTGCTCGTGCAATATCCCGACACGTGGGGCAATGTTTCGGACTTTGCCGACTTTTTTGCGCGCGCCCACGCCGCCGGCGCGCTCTGCGTCGTCGCCTGCGACCTGCTCGCGCTCACGCTGCTGCGCGCGCCCGGCGAATTCGGCGCGGACGTCGCCGTCGGCTCTTCGCAGCGTTTTGGCGTGCCCATGGGCTACGGCGGGCCGCACGCCGCTTTCTTCGCCACGAAGGACACCTACAAACGACAGATGCCCGGCCGCCTCGTCGGCGTGTCGAAGGATGCGCAGGGCAACCCCGCGCTCCGCCTCGCGCTCGGCACGCGCGAGCAGCACATCCGCCGCGACAAGGCCACGTCCAACATCTGCACCGCGCAAGTGCTCCTCGCCGTCATGGCCTCGATGTACGCGGTTTATCACGGCCCCGAGGGCCTGAAAAAAATCGCCCGCCGCACCAAACTGCTCACCGAGTTGCTCGCCACCGGCCTGCGCTCGATCGGCGCGACCGTAAACACCGAATTTTTTTTCGACACGCTCACCGTCGGCAACGTTTCCGCCGCGCGCGTCCACGCCGCCACCCACGCCAAAAAAATCAACCTCCGCCCCATCGATGCACACACCGTCGGCATCACGCTCGACGAAACGACCTCGCTCGACGACGTGAAGCTGCTGCTCTCGTTCTTCGGCACGGCCGCTGACTTCGACTCTCAACTTTCAACCCTCAGCTCTCAACTTTCCGATTTCAGCGCTCCCTTCGCGCGGAATTCAGCCTTTCTCGCCGCCGCGGTCTTCAATCGCCACCACACCGAGCACGAGATGTTGCGCTACATCAAGCGGCTTGAGGCGAAGGACCTGTCGCTCTGCCATTCGATGATTTCGCTCGGTTCGTGCACGATGAAGCTCAATGCCACGACGGAGATGGTGCCCGTCACCTGGCCCGAGTTCGGCGAACTGCATCCTTTTGCGCCCGTCGAGCAGGCGCGCGGCTACCAGAAATTATTCGAACAGCTCGAAGGCTGGCTCGCCGAAATCACCGGCTTCGCCGCGGTTTCGCTCCAGCCCAATGCCGGCTCGCAAGGCGAATACGCCGGCCTGCTCGTCATCCGTGCCTACCACCGGGCCCGCGGCGAGAGCGACCGCAACGTCTGCCTCATCCCGACGAGCGCCCATGGGACCAATCCGGCCAGCGCCGTGATGTGCGGATTCCACGTGGT
>DASYOA010000296.1:0-19077 GCA_036008265.1 Opitutaceae bacterium | reverse complement strand
CGTCCTTGACCTTGAGCATGCTATCCTGGTGGAGCGACTTCATGCCGTTTTTCATGGCGATTTTCTTAATCTCGGCGGTCTCAAGCTCCTTGTTGATGCCTTCCACCAATTCCTCGCTGATGGTCATCAGTTCGTGAATGCCGACGCGGCCTTTGTAGCCGCTGTTGCCGCATTTGGCACAACCCTTGGCGTTGGCCTTGAAAATTTGCCCGCTCCAGCCGAGCGCGGCCTCGAGGATTTCCTTTTCCCGGCCCTTGGGTTCGTAGGGCACGCGGCAGTTTTTGCAGACGCGGCGCAGGAGGCGTTGGGCGCAAACGCAAAGCAACGACGACGAAATCATGAAGGGCTCGATGCCCATGTCGGTGAGGCGCGCGACCGTGCTGGGCGCGTCGTTCGTATGCAGCGTGCTGATCAGCAAGTGGCCGGTGAGCGCGGCCTCGACGGCGATGTCCGCCGTCTCGCGATCGCGGATTTCGCCGACGAGGATGATGTCGGGATCCTGGCGCAAAAAGGCGCGCAGCGCCGTGGCAAAGGTGAGCCCGATCTGCTTGTGCATCTGCATCTGGTTGATGCCATCCAGGGTGTATTCGATGGGGTCCTCGGCGGTGCGGATGACGATCTCGGACGAATTGATTTCGCCGAGCGCAGAATAAAGCGTCATCGACTTGCCGGAGCCGGTGGGGCCGCAGTGCAGGATCATGCCATAAGGCTGGCGGATGACCTCGCGGTACTTGGCCAGATTCTCCGTGGAAAAACCGAGGGCCGTGAGCGGTAGGGTCGATTTCTGTTTGTCCAGGATACGCATGACCACACCCTCGCCATGGTTGAGCGGCCCGGTGGAGACGCGCAGGTCGATATCCACGCCCTTTTTCGAGTAATGCTTGAAAACAATGCGTCCATCCTGCGGCAGACGGCGCTCGGCAATATTGAGATCGCACATGATCTTCAAGCGGGCGACCAGCGCGGGCCCGACCTTGGCCGGCAGGCGGAGTTTTTCCTGGCAGGTACCGTCGATGCGATAGCGGACAATCACCTCTTTTTCCTGCGGCTCGATATGAATGTCGCTGGCCCCGGCAAAGTAGGCATCCTCGATGATGCGGTTGCTGAGCTGGATGATCGGGCCGGATTCCTCGGTGACATCATCAATGTTTATCTCCGCATCCTTTTCGCCAAACTCCTGGCCGATCTCCTTGACGACTTCGGCAAACTGCGCGTCGCCCTGCGTGCGATCCCGGGTAAATTTGTCGCGGATGTCTTTTTCGCGACTGAGCAGGCGGATGACGCGCATGCCCGTCATCTCGGTGATCTTATTCGGCACCGAGACTTCGAAGGGATTGGCAAAAGCCACCAGCAGGAAATTGCCCACCTTGCCGACGGGCAACACGAGGTTCTCCGTGCAAAACTCAAGCGGGAGATGCTGGTAGGTCTCGTTGTTCACCCGATAGCGGCTGACGTTGAAGGGGGCGAGGCCGAGCGCGGCGCCCTTGGCCACGAGGAGCTGGAAAGGCGTGACGTTGTAATCGTCCTGCAACAGCTTGTCGAGGACGTCGCCGGTGGGCTCGCCGGGCACGGCGCCGATGGCTTCGCACTGCTCGGAGGTGATCAGCTCCATCTCCTCGAGCTTGGCGACGATCTGCGTCTGGATTTTTCCGAGCGGCATGGCGTTAGTTGGCGTTGGCCGCCTGCGCCAGGCCGGCATATTGCACCCGTTCAGTATCGAGTTTTTCAATACTGTCGGCGATCACCTCCAGCGTGGTGCCATACCAGAGGATCTGGCCGCCGAGTTTCTTTTGCCAGTGCGTGCGCACGGCCGGGCTGAGCAGGTGGGCCGTGGCCACAAAATGAAAATTTTCCTCCTGGTCGAAGGGCAGCGTCCACGTGGCCCAGCAGTCGGCGGTGTCGATCGATTTCCTCAGTTCATCGGGCATCTCGTAATTGTGCAGGTCAACCAGGCCGACGCCCTCGGTCTCCACGAGGTGCTGCAGCACGTCCTCCTCCTTCACCACTTTCATCTCGTAGGCGAGAATGGCGAGCACGCTGGTCTTGCGGCGGTCACCCGCGGTGACCGCCTCCAGCAGGCGCTCGTTGGCCGCCTCGAGGTTTTCGATTTTCACGAGGTTGTGCTCGACCAGCGCGGCACCGAGCAAACGGTTGACGCGCATCAGCAAGGGGCGGTTTTCTGCCATGGTGCTATAATTTAACCAAAGCGGCCCGAATGGCTACTTTTTTCCAGCACGGCGCAACGCCCCCACCCGCTTCAGCAATTCCTTCTTCAACGTGCTGATCCCCTTGTCCGTGAGGCAGGAGATTTGCACCAACGCCAGTTTCGGGTACCGGCGCTTGAATTTTGCGAGGTTGCCGGGCGCGGCCTCGACGTCCATCTTGTTCGCCGCGACGATGCGCGGTTTGTCGAGCAGCGCCGGGTCGTGGAGTTTGAGCTCCTTCAGCAACGTCGCGTAGTCATCGCGTGGATCGCGGCCATCCGTGCCGGCCAGGTCGATGATCAGCACCAGCAGTGCGCACCGCTCGATGTGCCGCAGGAAACGGTGCCCGAGGCCGCGGTTTTCGCTCGCCCCCGCGATGAGGCCGGGAATGTCGGCCAGCAGCAGGTGGCGGATGCGGCGCACATCATCGGTATAATCGATGACCCCGATTTGCGGATGCAGGGTCGTGAAAGGATACGGCGCGGTTTTCGGGCGCGCGTTGGTGATCTTGCCGACCAGCGAGGATTTTCCCGCGTTGGGAAAACCGACCAGGCCGATGTCGGCGATGCTCTTGAGCACGAGTCGAAACTCGCCCCGCGTGCCCAGCTGGCCCGGGTTGGCATTCTTCGGCGCGCGATTGGTCGATGACTTGAAGCGGGCGTTGCCCCACCCGCCGTTGCCGCCTTTGCAAATCACGAAGCGCTGGCCGTGCTCGATGATTTCCGTGGCCACCAGGCCGCTCTCCTCGTTGATCACGACCGTGCCCAGGGGCATTTTCAGCACGCGATCCTTGCCGTTGGCCCCGTGCTCATCGGAGCCGCGCCCGTGCTCGCCGCGCTCGGCATTCCAGTGCGGCTTGTACTTATAATCGATGAGATTGTTCGTGTTGCTGTCGCCCAGCAGCACGACGTCGCCGCCGCGGCCGCCGTCGCCGCCGTTGGGACCGCCCCACGGCTCGTATTTTTCCCGGCGAAACGAAACACACCCGCGCCCGCCGTCACCGGCTTGCACCTTTATTTTGCATTCATCGACAAACATGGTGGCAACGATGCAGAACCCCGCCGCTTTGCCAAGGGGGCGTTATCTACCCGTCCCTCGCCGGCAGCGCCACGGGTGGCGGGGACACCGCCGCCATGGGCGGGCCCTGGTCCCGGCCGAATTGCGGAGGACGCAGGCGAAGAATGGGCTGCTCCACCAAGTAATAAACCACCGATGCAACCAGCATGGTTCCAAAGATGAAAACCGGGAGAGGCGCATATTGTATGTCGGCCACCGTCTCGACCGTCAGAAAATATACCGGCCAATGGAAAAGATACATCCCATAGCTGATCTTCGCAATATGGCGAATGATCGCCGCGAGGAAACCCGGCAGCTGAAGATCCATGATGAGCGGCAGCAGCGCGGCAAAGCTGAACGATGTCACCGGCAGGGCAAAGAGGCGCCCATAAATCCCATCCAACAGCGAATCATGCCAGAACAAGTATGTGTTAAAAAGGAAGAGCGCGACCAGGGCCCACCAAAACCGCTTGATCCAGCGGAGGTACGCATCCCGGAACTGACGAAAAGCCACCACCGAGAGCACGCCATAACAAATCGCATCGAGTCTTCCCGGCACGCTGGTGCGCACAATGTCATCCCATGCGCCGGTTCGGGAAAGCAGGATGACCCGCACGATGAAGGCCAGCAGACACATGGCCAGGGTGCCGGCCAGCACCGGGCGCTTAGTCCGCCCGAAGAGGCCGAAAATGACGAGGGGCAGCAGCAGGTACGACCATTCCTCAATCGTGAGGGACCAGGATATCGCGAACCAGTCTCCGGGCGGCATGCGGCCAAAAAGATTCTGGGTCAAAGTCACAAACGACAAAAATCCCACCCGCTGGTGGGGATCGAGCTGGGGAAAGTCGGAAATGGCAAAGAGAACGAAGTAATAGAGCGGCAGTGTTCTCATCCAGCGACGAACATAAAAAACCCCGATGGTACGGCGCGATGGCGCCGAGGCTTCCAATCCAAGCAGGATGCCGCCGATGAGAAACCCCGACAGGCAAAAGAACAACTCCACGCCAGTAACCCCGGTCAACACCCGCCAACTGTGAATATCGATATGATGATGGACTAAAATTGGTTCATAAAACGGCGTGGCGTGGCAGAGCAAGACCAGGCCGATCGCCGCTGCCCTGACGGCATCGAGCCCGAGATTGCGCGACGTTGTTTTTGGCATGGAACGCCAGTTTGGCAGGCTGCTGCGTTTCAAAACGGCTCGGGTTTGGCCGCCGTCTGCGCCTGGATGAGCTGGATTCCGCGGTGCAAGGCCTTGGCCAGTCGCTGGGCCAGGGCGTAGTCTGTGATCGGAACTACGATATAATGCAATTCATGCCATTCCAAAAAGGGAACGCCCAGATTGGCCATCTCAATGGCATCGGAGTTCGGATCCTTCTGGGTTATGACCAGACCGTAGCAGCCTTGGGCATCAAATCCCTGGGCGCCCGGGCCCAAGTCTTTCGATTCCAGTTTCCTGACCTCCACGACATCGCTGACGTCTTCGGCTCGGAAGGTCGCAATCTCCCCGCCGTCATTATTACTGTCGAAGTCCTTGACTTGGATATTCGCGTAAAAATGGATCACGCAGCCGGGATAAGGCGTGGCCTTGGGGCGGTACTTTTTAAGGACAAATTCAATCTTTTGAATCGTCATAATAAAGCGCTTTTGGGAATCGTTGGAAAACGAGAATGAGCTGGTAAACTCATTCCCGTGTTCTTTCAGCCAATCCTTGGTATCACCCAAGCTTGGCCCCTGGGCCTCCGCCTGGTCAGCGCCGGCCGCGACCCTTGCTCCGATCAACAGCGCGAGGATCATCCAGGCCAGCGGGTGAAAATATTTGTGCATGGCAGCGCTTTTGGGTTGGGGTCGGCAAATTGAAGAATGGCCGCTCCCCCGGGGACAGTCCACTCTTTTGGCTCTTCCCTCGCCGCTATCACGATATTTTAAAACATCGATCAGGGGCGATCCGGCCGGATCAGGTTTCTGAAAGTTATAACGAAAAAGGTGGAACGCGGCGTCCCGACGCGTTTATTTCAGGCGATGCGCGGGCCCGCGACGCGACGGCTTGGCGGCAGACAAGTTGGCCAGCCGGCGGTTCAAAAATGCGATCTGCTCTTCGGGCGTCATCTTGTTGAGCAGCTTGCTGGTGGCCATCCGCCAGCGACGCGATTGCGCCACCGCATCAAAGGTCTTTTTCTTGGTCGTCGCCATGGATGAGGAAGGTTGGCGTTACTATGCGCAAAGCCGGGTAGCCTTGCAAGAGATTCACCGCGTTAAAGCCGGATTCCCGGCGCACGTTGGCCAAGTGCTTAAAATTCCAGCTCACGAGATAGTCGAGGCGGGCTACGGAGCACACCGCGACATGCCGGGCATCATCAGTGTAGCTAAGCGGCACCACTTTTTGCGCGAGATAATGGGCCGCTAGTTCCAGTGCCTCGGCCGTCATCTGTAGCATGTCGGCAGGGGCGAAAGTCGTGCGCATGAGCGCCCGTACTGGCTTCGGGGCGCGGGTGGTTTCCTGATCGACGAGCACCGAGGAGACGAAGCGGAAGCGGCCTGCTTCGCGCAGCCGCCACAGTGCGCGAGTGTCGGCCAGAAATTCAGGATCAAAGTAACCGCCGATCACCGAGGTATCGAGGTAAAGCGAGCGAGCGTGCATCCCCCACTCCAGCGCGATTTCCAGCCCGATTCGTTCAAAATTTAATGGTTAAAAACCCGACCCCGTTGGCTTCTCCGATAATTTTCACCGCGGATGGCGCGGATATTCGCGGATCGAAAGGTAGGGCGCGACCGCCGGGCGCGCCGAGACAACGGCTCGACCAATGTATTCTGTCAACTCACAGCCCCAGCTTGATGCCTTTGCGCAAGTAGGTCGGCACGTCGAGGTCCTGGCCTTCAAAGAGATTCCGGTCGGTCTTGTCGAAATAGCCACGGCTCTCCACTTCGCGTTCGAAGCCGAACTCGTCCTGCGCCACCGGCACGGCATGCGTCGCGGGTTTTTCCTCGCCCTCGCCCGCGCGTTCCATGGCCGCGGCGATCAAAACTTTTTCTTCCGTGCGCGCGCGGCCCTGGGCCTGTCGAAGGGCTGGTGATACGACGCGGCGCGACGGCAGGCCACGGCCGCCGAGGTCGCTCGTGCCGAGCACGCAGATTTCAACCCGGTTCTGCAGGCTTTCGTCGATGACCGCGCCCATGAAGACGTGGGACTCCTTGCCGAACTGCTCGGTGACAGCGGTCATCATTTCATTGACCTTCGGCAGCGTGAGGTCGGTGCCGCCGGTGATGTTGACGAGCAGGCGGTCAGCCTTGCGTGAAAACTCCGGCGTGTGCAGCAGCGGGCAAAGTTTCAGGCTTTCGATGGCGTCGGCCACGGCATTGGTGCCCTCGCCCGAGCCAAGACCGAACAGCGTCTTGCCGCCGCGTTGCTGGAAGGCCTGGCGCAGCGTGGCAAAGTCGAGGTTGATCAGGCCGGTGCGAAACATCATCGACCAGATCGATTTCACGCCGCGGCCGATCCACTCGTCGGCCCGCGCGAAGGAATCGAGCACGGTCTCGTTGTCGGCGGCTTCCTGCATGAGCACGTCGTTGGGCAACGGGATGACGGCGTCGCACACGCGGCGCAATGCCTGCAGGCCTTCCTCGGCCTGCTTCAGGCGGCGTCCGCCCTCGAAACTGAACGGCATCGTGACAAACGCGATGACCAGCGCGCCTTCCTCGGCGGCGATTTCGGCGACGATTGGCGCCGCACCGCTGCCGGTGCCGCCGCCCATGCCCGCGAGCAGAAAGACGAGGTCGCAGTCGCGCACGACCGCGGCGATCTTCTCGCGGTCGGCCTCGGCCGCCAGCCGGCCCGGCTCGGGATCACCGCCCGCGCCCAGCCCGCGCGTGACGCTCGTGCCGATGAGCACCTTGTCCTGCACGGGTGAACTCGAAAGGGCCTGGTAGTCGGTGTTGATGACCGCAAGCTGCAGGCGCTCGAGGTTTTCCATCTTGAGCCGGTCCACCGCATTGGAGCCGGCGCCGCCGATGCCGACGAGCTTGATCGCGATGTTGCGGTCAGCGAGAATTTCAGAGGTGAGCGGAAGTTCGTCGGGGGGTGGCATTCCAGGAGAAATTTGAGATTTAAAATTTAAGATCGGGAGTTCAGAGCCCTGCTACTTTGGCGTTTGATGCTTTGCGATTTGGTGATTTGGCGTTTGTTTCATTGCGCTGGCGCTTTGCGGCAGCGCCTATGCGGTGGCGAAAAGCTTGCTCAGCAGGCTGCGGCGGGGCGCCGTGGCGCGGTCGGCCTGGGCGTTGAGCGAGAAATGCAGGAGTCCCAGCGCGGTCGCGTAACCGGGGTCGCGCAGATTTTCGCCGATCCAGGCGGGCGCCTCGCCGAGGCGCGCACTCGTGCCGAAAACCTTCGCGGCGGCCTCCGTGATGGCAGGCAGCTTGGCCGACCCGCCGGTGAGCACAACGCCGGCCGGAATTTTTTCCGGGGCAAAGGAGGCGCCGAGTTTCTGGCGGACGACTTCAAAAATCTCCCACACCCGCGCCGCGGTGATCTGCTCGATGGTCAGGCGCGGAAACTCGCGGTCGCCGATGGAAAAGTCGCCGATAAGCATGACCCGGTCCTTTTTGTCGCGCGCGTGCACGACGCCGCGGCCGTAGCGGAGCTTGAGGGCTTCGGCCTGGCCTTGCTGGACGCGCAAGCCGAGCGCGAGGTCGTTGGTGAGATGGCCGCCCCCGACGGCAACCACGCCGGTCTTGTGGGCGCAGCCGTCGCGATAGAGGACGAAATCCGTGGTGCCGCCGCCAAGGTCGATCGCAAGCACGCCGTTGTGCCGTTCCTCGGCCGTGGTAACGAGTGCGCCCGAGGCAAGGCTGGAGAGAATGAGCTTGGTCACGCGGACGCTGAATCCATTGATCACATGCGTATTGTCGGCGACTTTGCTTTCGAGGCCGTGGATGGTCCAGTAACTCACATCGAGCCGGCGCCCGACGAGGTGTTCCGGGTCGGGCACGAGCCGTCCGTCGAGGCGATAGGGCCGGCGGATGTGGTGCACGACGATGCGGCCCGCGGGCAGTTCCTTGGCCATGGCGAGGCGGCAGACGGTGTCCGTGTCCATCGCGCTGACGGTGTTGTCCGCGGCCGCAACATTGACCGAGGCTTCGTTTTCGAAGCCTTCGAGATGCCCGCCGGTTTGCGCGAGATAGACTTCATCGACGCGCGTGCCGGCGCTTTGCTCGGCGGCCAGGAGTGCGTTGTGGGTGGCCTCGCTGGCGGCCTTGAAGTCCATCACGGCGCCCTTGATGACGCCGCGCGAGGAGGCTTCGCCTACGCCAATGATGCTGAGTTCGCGGCCACGGGCGATCTCGCCCACGAGCACGGTGACTTTGGTGGTGCCGATTTCAACGGCGCCGACGATCTTGGTGTTAGAAATCACGTTGAGCGATATGGGTTAACCTGGGTAAAGGGAAGAGGCCATTGCCGGGTGCCGGCGCACTGGCGGAATTTTGCAGGCGCGCCACGGTGTCGATCGTCACGGGAACCTGCAGGCCGTTGGCGAGATCGATCGACTTGAGCGGTTTGTCGGGCTGCGCCCGGGCGAGATCGAGCACGTAGTCGAGCCGGGCCAGCTGGCGGAAAAAATCGTCGCGCGTATTGAAAGTGATTTCCGGGATGTCTTTTGAGCGCACGACGAGTTCACCATCCGAGGCGAGGCGGGCGAGCGAGATGACAAGAAACGTCTGATAGAGATGTTCGGCCTGGTTGTGGGCGGTGGCGAGCAGGTCGGCCACTGTATCCATGCCATCGATGGGCGTAAAACCGTCACCCGCATGAATGAGCTTCACGCCGTCGAGCCACGGCAGGGTGTTGAGCAGCGCCGGATCATAATTTTTGCCTTCAAAAACCACCCCGTCGCGCGCCACGAGCAAAGCGCGGGGCGGCGCAACGCCGACCTGCACCTGGACGCGCGCCACGGGCGACCGCTCCTGGATATTTATGGCCAGCGTGGAGGGGAAATTTCGCGTCAGCACCGCGGCCTTGACTTGGCCATTGGCGAGCAACCGGGTACGCAGCGCGTAGAGGTCCAGCGACATGAGGGTCGCCTTTTTCGGCAGCGCGAGCGCGCGCTCCGCCCAAGTGTGGTCGAGCACGCCGTCGGTGGTCAGGGCGATGTCTTTCAACGGCGGACCTGATTCGACGAGGCCGAGCCGGTTCGGGCTGTTGCCCATCGTTTCGGCAATTTCAATGGTGCCCCACACGATGACCGCAAGCACGCTGGCCATGCCGGCAAACTTGAGCGTGTAAGCGAGGCGGCGCTGGCGGCTGACCTTCGACATCGCGCGCGGATTCACGCTCTGGCTGATATCCTGCCAGGTGCGGGCGAACGGTGTGGCGGCGTTTTTGCTCATGCGGGAATGCGAGCCGACGCAAAACGCTGCACCGCGGGCATGACCAACTCTCGAACCAACGCCGTGAAATCCAGCCCCGCGCTGCGCGCGCTCATTGGCAGCAGGCTGGTCTCTTTCATGCCAGGCAACGTGTTAATTTCGAGCAAAAACGATTCATTTTTTTCCGAAATCATGAAATCGATCCGCGCGTAATCGCGGCAGCCGCACGCGGCGAAAGCCGTCTCGGCCGCGCGGCGCACCGCCGCGGTCGTGGCGTCGGGCAACGGCGCAGGGCAAAGATACTCGGTCAGGCCCTTGGTGTATTTCGAGGTGTAATCGTAACGGCCGGACTTCGGGCGAATCTCCACGATGCCCAGCGCGCGGCCGCCGAGGACGCCGACGGACAGCTCGCGGCCGAAGACGCGGCGCTCGGCCAGCCAGCGGCCGCTGGAGATTTTTTCAAGCGCCGTCGCGAGCTCCCCCTGGCCGGAAACGATTTGCAGGCCAACGCTGCTGCCCTCGTCGTTGGGCTTGAGCACGACATCCTGCCCCAGCTTCGCGGCGAGCGCCGCGGCCACGGGCTTGCGGGCCGCGTCGAAACATTCGCCGGGCACCACGCCCACGCCGGCGGCGGCCATGCGCTCTTTCGCGGCGGTTTTGTCCATGCACAGCGCGCTCGCGGCCGCATCGCAGCCCCCGTAGCTCGCGTGGGCGGCGTCGAGCAGGCGCTGCATGCCGCCATCTTCGCCAAATTTTCCATGCAGCGTGGAAAACACCACGTGCAACTCGGGATCGAACTCCGCCGGCAGTGCGTTGGCGTCGATTTGAAACAGCCGGGTGGGAAACGACCGCGCGAGCGCCACCGCGCAAGCCTGGCCCGAGCCGAGCGAAACTTCGCGCTCCGCGGACGTGCCGCCGGCAAAGACCGCAAGGATGGGGAGGCTCATGGGGATGCCTCCGCGAGCATCGAACGTCCAATCGTTCTCTTACTCGTTATCGTACTCCATCTCGATTCAGACCGCCCAAGAGAACGAGAATGATTACGAGAATGAGAACGAGTTGGCACCGACATGTTCACAACACCTCCTCCCATTTTTTTCCGTAGAGCAGCACTTCGGGCTCGAGCTCGACCCCGCGCGCCTCGCGCACCCGGGCGCGCACCCGGCGCATGAGGGTGATGACGTCCGATCCGGTGGCATGGCCGCGGTTGATGATAAAGTTGGCGTGCACGGTCGAGACCTCGGCATCGCCCACCCGCTCGCCCTTGAGGCCGGCCTCGTCGATGAGACGGCCAGCGGAACTGCCCGCCGGGTTTTTGAAAATGCATCCCGCGCTCGGCTCGCGCGGCTGGGTCTCGTGGCGCTTGCGGCGGTAAACATCGATCTGGCGGCTGATCGCCTCGGTGTCGGCCTGGGCCGCGGGGCGCAGGAGCACGCCAAGCGCCATGGCATCGAGCAGCTCGGCACAATGGCGGTAGGCCACATGCATGTCGGCCTTGCGCAGTGTTTTCACTTCACCGGCGGGCGTCATGATCTCGACCTCCTCCACGACATCGAACATCCAGCCACCCATCGCGCCGGCGTTCATGCGCAATGCACCGCCGACCGAGCCGGGGATGCCCTCGAGAAATTCGAAGCCGACGAGGCCGGCCTTGCCGGCGAGTCCGCAAAGGTTTTTCAGGCGCAGGCCCGCGCCCGCCCACACCCGGCCATCGGGCCGCGGCTCGAAACGCTGCCAGGCTTCGTGCGAAAGCGCGATCACGAGGCCATCCACGCCCTCGTCGGGCACAATGAGGTTGGAACCGCGGCCCAGGAAAAAAACTTCCACGCCGCGCGCGTGCGCCTCCCGCAGCAATCCCTGCAGGTCCGCCACCGTGGCCGGCTCCGCATAAACCCGCGCCGCGCCGCCGACGCGCATCGTTGTCTTCGCCGCAAGCGATTCCTCGCGGGCCAGCCGGGTCCCGGCGGCAAGCTGGGGCCGCAGTGCGGCGGCAAATTCGTCCCAAATTTTTGCTTTCATTTCATCCGCGCGGCGCAGTTCGAGCCATGCGCGCGCTTTCTGGTCGATATCACCTGCCCCGATAAAAGCCACCAGATCGCCGCGCTGCAACTCGCGACTGAGCGCGCGAAACAGCGCCGCGTCGTCACCGGGCAGGTAGTCCACCGGCAAGGCCGCGGAATTCTTCTTCAACTCGGCGTAGATGTCGGCCGTCGTGCCGCCCGCGAGCGGCGCCTCGCCCGCGGCATAGACATCGAGCAGGTGCACGCGGTCGGCCAGGGCGAGCGCGGCGGCAAACTCCGTCTTGAACTGCGCGGTGCGGCTGAAGCGGTGCGGCTGGAAGAGGACGATGAGCCGGCCGCGTTCCCCCGCCCGGCTGCGCAGGCTCGCGAGCAGCGCGCGGATTTCCGCCGGATGATGCGCGTAGTCCTCGAGCACGGTGAGACCGGGCACGGCGTGGATCACGCTTTGGCGGCGGCACACCCCCGCGTAGTCGGCCAGCAGGCTCGGCGCGAGCGCGGCGCCCATCAATTGGGCGGCGGCCAGTGCTGCGGTGGCATTCGCGGCATTGAATTCGCCCCGGGCGCGGACTTGCGCCTCGGCCAGGGGAAAACGTCCGCCCAGGCGCAGCCGGAGATACTCGCCGGTTTCACCGGCGATTTCACAGGAGAAATCGCCGCTGCGGCCAAAGGAAAAAAATTGCGGCAGCGGTGAACCCGGTTGGGCCGCGGCCGCCAACCGCTGCGACAGCGCGCAGGCGTCGGACGTGAGCACGGCGGATTTTGTGCGCGCAAACAGCGCGGCAAAGGCCGTCGCGAAATCGTCGAGGCGGCGATAATGGTCGGGATGGTCCCAGTCGAGATTGGTCGCGAGCGTGATCTCCGGGGAGAAAGCGTCGATCGTGCCGTCGCTTTCGTCGATCTCGGCCACGACCCAGTCGCTCGAACCGGTGCGCGCAGGCGGCATGGCGTCATCGGCGAAGAGGCCGCCGAGCACCCAGCCGGCGGGAAACTGGGCGCGGCGCAGCGCGGTGACCAGCATGGCCGTGGTCGTGGTCTTGCCGTGCGCACCGCAGACCGCGACGAGTTTTTTTCCGCGCAACACCTCGGCCAGCAGCTCGCCGCGGCGCACCAGCGGCAGGCCGCGCGCGACCGCGGCGGCGCGGGCGGGATGCGAGGCCGCGATGGCCGATGAATAAACCACGAGCGAGCAGCCGGCGGGCACGGCGCCGGACGGCACCACCGTCACATGTTCGCGCGTGAGCAACGCGCGCATTGGCTCCACCAGCGCATCGTCCTCGCCGGTGACTTCAAAGCCGAGTTGCGCGAGATAAACCGCCAATGGGCCGACGCCCATGCCGCCCACGCCAACGCAGTGGATTTGGCGCACGTCGCGCGAAAAAAGCGGTGGCGGAGGAGCGGGTCTCATTTCAACTTAGATAGCTTGGTGGCTTTGTTGGAATTTGATCCTTTGGGATTTGGCGTTTTTCGGCCATCATGCGGCATGGGGCTGGATCCTGGGCGGCGGCAGCGCGGTGGATTTCTTTTCAGCGGGGGAATGGACGATCAGCCCGGTGAGGTCGTCGAGCAGCAGGTCAAACGAGGCGGCGTGATCCATGCGCGAGAGATTGGTGCGGAATTTGTGCAGCAGCCAGTCGTTGAAAATCACATCCAGCACCTCGGCGTGGAGCGTGGAGATGAACATCTGGTCAACGACAACGCCTCCGCCCTGTTTTTCGAAAAATGCGGCGTTGGCGCGCTGGTGGTCGGAGGCGGCGTGCGGATACGGCACGAGGATGGCCGGCGTGGTGCAGCGGATGAGCTCGGCGATCGTGCCGGCGCCGGCACGGGCCACCACGAGGTCGGCGGCGGAGAGCAGGCCGGCGACGTCGTCGCAAAAGGGCGTGAAAACCGCGCGAATGGGCGCGGAGGTTTGCGTGCTGAGCTGGAGGACTTCGTGCCGGCCCTTGCCCAGGCCGGTGACGCAGTAAACCTGGATGCCGGCGTGCGCGAGGCGGTCGAGCTGGCTCCGCGCCCAGTCGTTGAGCGCCGCAGCCCCCTGGCTGCCGCCAAAAACGACGAGGACTCTTTGCGTGGGATCGAGCGTGAGGCGTTCCAGCGCGGAGGGGCGCGGCTGGCGGGAAATTTCCCGGCGCACCGGCAGGCTGACATGGCGCGTGGCGGACGCGCGCACACTGGAAAGGCGCACGCCCTGCGGCAGATAGACGCGCTGCACCAAGCGGCCCAGCAGGCAAACCGTGCGGCCGGGCACGCGATTGGCCTCGTGCAACGCCACCGGAATCCGGAGCATCCGGCCGGCGATCACCGCCGACACGGAAGTGAAGCCGCCAAAACCCACCATGACATCGGGCCGCATCTGCCGCATCGCGCGCAGGCTGAAAATGAAGCCGCGGACTTGCGACGCGATGAACCGCACCAAGCCCAGCGGGTGCCACGCGAAGCCGGTGCCGGGCACGGGCACGAAGTTGAAATGCGGATACTTTTCGATGAGGCGCGCATCCACCCTTTTCTGGCTGATAAAAAGAATGACGGTGTGGCCGCGCGCCGTCAGCCCCTCGGCGAGCGCAATGCCCGGGGCGAGGTGCCCGCCGGTGCCGCCACAGGTGATGATGATTTTTTTGTTCACGCGAAGGCTTCGTTGAACTCGCCGCCGGCCACCGTCAGCGCCGGCCGCGACCATCGGCGCTGGGTGTTGGCGAGGATGCCGAGCAGCAGGCCCATCAGCATCAGGTTGGACAGGCCGGCGCTGATGAACGGCAGCGACATGCCCTTGGTGGGAAACAGGCCCGTGACGACACCGAGGTTGACGATCGCCTGGAGGCAGATGAGCAGCAGGCAGCCGGTGGCGAGGAGAAATTGAAACAGGTTCGGCGCGCGCCGAAGATGCACCAAGCCGGCGACAAATATCGTGGAGAACAGGAGCACGACGCCGAGCGTGGCCCGCAATCCGAGCTCCTCGCCGATGACCGCAGCGATGAAGTCGTTGTTCGCCTCGGGCAGGAAATTATGCTGCTGGCGGCCGTTGCCGAGGCCAACGCCAGACGTGCCGCCCGCCGCAAAGGCCGCCTCGCCCTGAAAAAGCTGGTAGGTCCCGCCTTGTTTGTTGCCCTCGACATCAAGGAAGGACACGAAACGATCGAGGCGGTTGGCGTTGTGCGCCAGCGCCACGCCAAAGACCACCAACGCCAGGAATACGGTCGGCAGGATGAAGCGCCATTTGGCGCCGGCGAGGAACAACAGCGTCAGCCCGACGATGAGGATCAGTGCCGCCGTGCCAAAATCCGGCTCCTTCAAGACCAGCGCCGAAAAGATGCCAATGATTCCGAGCGGGTAGAGGTAACCTCGCTTGAGTTCATCGATTTTGGTCTGGTTGATCGCCACGTAGTGCGCGAGGCAGAAAACCATCGAGAGCTTGGCAAACTCGGAGACTTGCAACCGGAGCGGCCCGAAGCCGAGCCAGCGCCGGCTGCCTTTGACGGAAACGCCGAGATGCGGCACGAGCACGGCGACCAGAAGCAAAAGCGTGACGCCGCCAATGATCCACACGTAGCGGCGCAGATAGTCGAGGTTCACCCGGCTCGCGATCCAGCCGAGCCCAACGGCGAGCACCACGCCCACGAGCTGTTTTCCGAGGTAGAAATACGGACCCTCCTTGAAATAGGCACTCGCGCTGAACAGGCTGATGAGCCCGAGGATGGTGAGCCCGACCGCGCAGACGACAATGATCGCAACCGGGTTGACCGGGAAGCGCGGCCGGGGCGAGTCAGCGGCGTCAGGCATGGATGAAGATCTCAGGGAGAGGGAGTGGTTGACGTACCGGTTTGATCGTTAGCTGGAGGTGGAGGAGTCGTGGTGTCGGGATTGTTGCTGTCGTCCACCTTGATGACCGGCGGCTCGGTGGCCGTCGGCTTGAGGCCCGAGTCAAGATCTCCGGTCGTGGGCGGCGTCGGCGTGGTCTCCGTCGGAGTAGCGGCCGGCGTAGCGTTTTCACTGGAAGTGGAGCCATTGGGAATCACCAGCTCCTGGCCAGCGCGGATCTTGCTGGGATCGGAAATATTGTTGGCGGTGGCGATTGCTCCGACCGTGACGCCGTATTTTTTGGCGATGGTACTAAGTTTTTCGCCCGCCTTCACGGTGTGGGTGAGGCGGCCACTGGCGTTGGTCGTCGATTCAGGCGTCGTCGTGTCGGGCGCAGGGCTCGACTCAGCCACTGGCGCGGAGACGGCAGGAGTGGATCCCGCGGGAAGCTTCAAAACCTGGCCGACCCGGACGTTATCGCTTTTTAGACGGTTGAGCGACCGGAGCACCGACACGGTCGTGCCGTTGTGTTTGGCGATGAGCCTGAGCGAGTCGCCGGCTTTGACTTTGTAGGTGACGCCAGAGGGTCCATTGTCAGTGGCCGGGGCCGCCGCGGCATACATTCCCGCCGATGAAGCCTTGCCGGGAATCATCAACTTCTGGCCGATTTTTATCGCCGAATCGGCCTTGAGGCCGTTGGCCTTGGCCAGCTCGCTGCGAGTCAGGTGATATTTGACGGCGATTTTGGAAAGGCTGTCGCCTTTCACGACCACATAGGTGGCGACGGGCGTGACATTGGCGACCGGCGCGGAAGATTCGATGGCCGCGGCGGCGGGCGTGCCCGGGCGGGTGGGACTGTAGTACCCTGATCCGCTGTTAAGGTTAAGGGTCGGTGTCGCATCCGTGGTGGCCGGATTCAAATCGGTTCCCGCCGGTGAAGCGTTCGCAATCGTGACCGGCGAGGGATCAATGGTCGAAGCAGGTTGCACCACTGGCGAGACGTTGTCCGCCGTACCGGCCGCCGGCGCGGATTTGGTGGTGGAACTGCAGCCCTGGATGGCAAAAAGCATGGCAATCACCACGACGTGGACGGCCAGGACTATGCCGAGTGTTTTATGGATTTTCATTGGTAAACGATGGGTTGAAATAAGAGGGAAAGGCTAGCGAAAAACAACAGTTGCTCCCAAGTTATTCACAAGGCGTTCAAACTGCGCGCCACGGTCTTCGTAGCTGCGGAACAGGTCGAAGCTGGCAAAGCCGGGACTGAGGAGGACGTGGTCGCCGGGCGCGGCCGCGGCGGCCGCGCGCTCAACCGCCTCGGCGAGCGTGGAACAGAGGGTGCAGGCCACGCCATTTGCGGCGCAAGCCGCCGCCAGGACACTGCGCGTTTCACCGAGCAAAAAGGCAAATTTCACTCGTGGAGCGATGCGACTGACAAAGCCGGCGAGGTTGCCGCCCTTGCTTTTGCCACCGGCGATCAGCAGCACCGGGCGGGGAAAATTTGTGAGCGCGCCCTCGACCGCATGGAAATTGGTGGCTTTGGAATCGTTCCAGTAAACCACGCCGTCATGCTCGGCGACCCGGGCGAGGCGGTGGGGGCCAAGGCGGAAGCTGCGGGCGGCGGCCAGCAGGGCCTCGGGTGGAAGTTGTTCACTGCGCCACCAGGCGGCGGCCAGGAGGAAATTCTCCCGCTGCGGATAGCCGGCAAAGGGTGTGCCGGCGAGGCTGGAATCGGCGGGGCGGGCCTCGCTGGCGACCGCGGCGCCGGAGGCAAAGGGCCGGCCGGATTTTTCCGCGAATCGCACCGCCGAGCTGCCCGCAAAAACCGTCCCCGGCGAGGCCCGCGCAACGAGATTCCACTTCGCGGCGAAGTAATCGTCCATCGTGCCGTGGCGCTCAAGGTGATCCTCCGCAAAATTGGTCCACAACACGGCGTCCGCCCGGAAATATTTCAACGTCTCGGCCTGGAATGAACTCACTTCGCACACGGCGATCGCGTTGGCCCGGTCACCGTTGCCCTCGAGGACGAGCTGCGAAAGCGGATGGCCGATGTTGCCGGCGGCCCGCGCGTCGCGGCCGATCGAGCGCAGCGCGTGCGTGAGAAATTCCGTCAGCGTGGTCTTGCCATTGGTTCCCGTGATGGCGAGGACGCGGCCGGGCCAGAACAGCGAGGCGAAGTCGAGTTCGCCGAGGCACGTCGCGCCGGCCGCGCGCGCCGCCGCCAGCCAGGGATGCCCCGGCGCAAAACCGGGGCTGAAGACGACGAGGCTGTGTCCTTGGGCGGCGGAGACAAAATCGGCCGCGGTGCCCTCCCCGCCCTTTTCATCGAAAAGCACGAACGGCGTGCCGAGCGACCCGAGCAACCCCGCGACAGCCCGGCCGCTCACGCCGGCCCCGAGCACGGCGACGGGTTTCGCGAGCAGCGGCTTTAAAAGATCGGGGGTGGCCAGCGTCATGAGGTCAGCGGAGTTTCAAGGTGCCGAGCCCGATGAGCGCGCACATGAGCGAAAGTATCCAGAAACGCAGGACAACCTTCGTCTCGGGCCAGCCGAGCTTTTGGAAATGATGGTGAACGGGGGCCATGAGAAAAAAGCGCTGGCCGACACCGGTGCGGCGGCGGGTGACCTTGAAATACCCGACCTGGATGATGACCGACATGGCTTCCATGACAAACACGCCGCCGACGATAACGAGGGTGAGCGGCTGTTGCACCATGAAAGCGATCACGCCGATCAGGCCGCCGAGCGCGAGGGAGCCGGTGTCGCCCATGAACACCTCGGCGGGATGCGAGTTATACCAGAGAAAGGCCATGCCGGCGCCGACCAGCGCGCCGCAGATGACCGCGAGTTCGCCCGTGTCCGGCACGTAGCCGATCAGCAGGTAGTCGGCCAACTTGGTATTGCCCGCGGCGTAGGCCATGAGCCCGTAAACCAGCGCCACCGTGATCGTGCAGCCGATGGCGAGGCCGTCGAGGCCGTCGGTGAGGTTGATGGCGTTGCTAAAGCCGACGAGCCAGAAAAACATCAGGACAAAAAGCGCGCCGAACCCGCCCAGGCCGGCAAAGACAAACAGCGGATGCTTGTGGAATGGCACCCACAGTTCGCGGATTTTCTGCGCACTGACCGGATGCCAGAGGAGCACTGCCAGCGCGACGGCGGTGATGAGCGTCTGCCAGGCGAGCTTCTCCCACGAGTTTATGCCTTCCCGGTTTTTGTGCACGACCTTGAGATAGTCGTCGCGAAAACCCACGGCCGTGAGCGCGACATAGACGAACATTGCCACCACGACCCAGACATTGGGCACGGCCCACAGGAAGGTCGCGCCAAAGACCGCCGCAAAAATGAGCAGGCCGCCCATGGTCGGCGTGTTTTTCTTGTCGAATTTTTGGGCGAGGTCGCCGGTGCGGTCGTCGTCGTAGTGCTGGCCGAACTTGAGCCGGCGAAGCTTGGCGATGAGCCGCGGCGCGATGGCAAAGCCGATCAGCGCGGCCGTGACGGTGGAGAGGAGCGTGCGAACGGTGATGAACCTCAGCAGGCGCAGCGGGCCGAAGTAATCCGCGAAATTGGCGAGGTAACTCAGCATGTGGCGTTCTCCGCCTCCACGGGAATGCGCGAGGGCTCGAGGGCGGTTTCCAGGGC
>DASYOA010000295.1:0-2832 GCA_036008265.1 Opitutaceae bacterium | reverse complement strand
GTATTTCAAAAATGGTCATGAAGAGAAATTAACCACAAAGGCACTAAGGACACGGAGAGAAATCGATTTTCTTACTCTGTGCTCTCTGTGTCTCTGTGGTTAACTTACTCTATGACCATTTTTGAAAAACTCCGGGCCGGTGTCGCCACGGCCTCGGCCGAGGAGACCCGCTCGCTCGCCGCGGAACTCGCCGCCGCGCTGCCGCCCAACTCCACGCTCGCGCTGCACGGCGATCTCGGCGCGGGCAAAACAACTTTCGTGCAAGGCCTCGCCCATGGTTTCGGCATCGTCGAACCGGTGACCAGCCCCACGTTCACCATCTTCACGCTGCATCGCGCGCCGAGTTGCCTGCTAGTGCACCTCGACGCCTACCGCCTGGATGACCCGCGGCAGATCGAGACGCTTATGCTCGACGATTTTCTCGTGAGCCCGTGGTGCCTCGCGGTTGAGTGGCCCGAGAAAATCGCCGCGTGGCTTCCTGACCACGCCCTCCACCTCGCGCTCGGCATCGCCGACGACGGCCGGCACACGATCCAATTAAGGTAGGGCGCGACGAGGTCTTTCAAAGACATTTTTACAGAAGGTCGCGAAGAGTCGCTGGTTACCTGCCATCAAGGGCCATGCTTTGCCCCTTCGACAGGCTCAGGGCTACGCATGGCACGGCAAAAGCAGAGGCTGCTTGGAAATTTGGTGTGAGCCGACCCTAGTCGCTTCGTTTCCTTGGCGACCTTCTGTGAAAATTGCCTTTTGGGAAAATCTCGGCGGGCCCAGCAGTCCCGCCCTACCCCAAAAATCCTCAGCTCGCCGGCGTTTCCGATTTGGTTTCTTCAACCGGAGGCTCTTCGGCCACCACCGCGGCAGGTTCGCTCACCGGGGACGGTGATTCGCCATTGGTTTCGGCGGCGACTGGCTCGCTTGGCGCAGCTTCTTCCGGTGCGGCTTCGGGGAAATTTTCCGGATCGTGTTCGGAAGCTTCGGCTTCTTTTTTCTTGGCCTCGGCAATCGGCGGAGACGCAAAGAGGCGGCCGTCGATAAACTCGGTCACATAGCCTTCGGTCACGAGCCAGCGCAGGTCGCCTTGCAGGCGGACGAGTTTCCCGCGCTGTTCGGGCGTGAGCACGGGCGCCGGCATCGCGGGAATTTCCCCGGTGGACGCTTCCCCGGAAGAGGCCTGAAGGGTCGCAATCGGCCCGAGGCCGAGGAATTTCTCCGGGAGTTCGCTGGCCCGAACCATCGGGTGGGCTTCGATAAAAGCGATGAGCGTGCCAATGCTGTCGGCAAAAACCTGGCCAGGGACGCGGAACCGGCGTTTCACGGCGCAGACGTAGCTGATGCCCTTGGAGCCTTTTTTGAAAATGGTGAAGCTTTCGCGGCGGAGGCGGCCGCGGAGGCCGTTGGCGGTGTCGAGCGGGAAGCGGCGCTGGCGTTCGAGATGGCCTTCGACCGCACGGCGGATCTCGCCGGGCGCGAGCGTTTCAAGGAGCTTGCCGGGAAAGCGCACCGGATCGAGGGCACGGAAAACTTTGTCGGATGCGTGCGTGAGAAGATGCGTGCGAGCTTCCTCGATCGAGTCGAAGGTCAGCGCGGGTGTCGGCACTGCCGCCGGAGCTTCGCCACCGGAATTCTTGTCACTTGGTACTTGTGACTTGGAACTTTCATCTACGGGCTCGGCCTGCGTGGTCGGGTCGGCTGCTACGGCCTCGACCGGCGGTTGGGCCGCCGGAGCTTCGCCACCAGAACTCTTGTCACTTGGTACTTGTGACTTGGAACTTTCAACAACGGGCACCGTGGGCTTGGCCGCAGCCGGGCTGCCGGCTTTCCACGTGTACCGCGTGGTCTTCTTCATTTTCTCGAGCCACTGGCTGATGAGTTCGGGATCGCGGACGGACTCGATGCGCTCGCGGAATTGCTCGAAGGGCATGCGCGCCACCTTGGCCGCATGGTGCTGCTGGATGATCTGGCTATAGCGATGATAATTGGGCGGGCCGAGGAGTTCGCCCGTGATCGTGCAGCGGTTGATGACCTGGAAGTTTCCCTTTGGCGGATCGATTTCGACCTCGGCGAGATCAAAAAATTTGTCGAGATGCTTGCTCAGCACATGGGCGATGACGGCCGCATCCGTCTCGAACGGCAGGCCGTCGGGCACACTGAGGAAGAGCGGTGCGGGTTTGGCCGCGGGGGTTGCGGCATCGGTCGCAGCCGCAGGCTTGCGCTGGACGACGGCGACAAAGCGATCGTTCTTGGCCAGGATGGTGCGCGCGATATCGAAGAGTTCGAGCGTCCGGCAGGAAGCGCGGATGGTTTTCGCGAGCGCGGCAAAGCTGGTATCCTCGGGATAGAACGCGACGTTGAAAAACGGACTTTCGTAAGGCGGACGCGGCGCCTCCTGTGCTCCGCGCGGTGCAAACTGACGCGGGCCGCCGGGGCCGCCGCGCGAATCGCGAGGGTCGCGAGGGTCGCGAGCATCACGGCGGGGCAGACGATTGGCGGACGCAGGGGCTTCGCCGCCGGCAGGCGCAGCCGCAGGTGCGGCGGTGCCAGCGGGCTTGCGGAAGGCACGGCGGTCGCGGTGCAGCCCGACGCCATCGCGAGAATCGGGACGGCGGTCATCGCCCTCGCGATGCGGGCGATCTTCGCGCCAGCCACGCGGACTGGCGCGGCCCGCAGGATCGGATTTGTCCTGCGTCCATTGAGTGCCGAAGCTGAAGCTTTGGAGCTGGCTTAGGTCGAGTTTGTTGAAATCCGTGGCTGGATTTTCCTTAGCTGCAGGTTCGTCCATGAAATAATGACAAAGCGGGCCGGGGCCCGCGCAAAGTTGCGCAATAGCGGAGG
>DASYOA010000294.1:0-1789 GCA_036008265.1 Opitutaceae bacterium | reverse complement strand
CCTCTCCGGCCACCGGAGTAATCTCACTGATGTATCGGCCCGGACCGACCAGGTCATTGTAGGTCGCCGAATCCACCCCTTTTTCGAGATAGAATTGATTGGCTGAATCTGCCAGCAGGTGAAGATTGTTGCGGATGGCGGTTTCCTCCGCGCTCGCCTGCTCTTTTCCATAATCAGAAACGGCCGCCTCCTTGTGGCACCCTAGCGCCAGCAGCAGCAACACCCACCCCACGCGCATGAGTTTTGAGTTCATCCTCATCAGTATGGGCCGCCAAAGCCCCTGGTTAAAGAAAAACCCGCAAGTTCCCCTGGCGCACACGCAGATGCGGATGGCTTGCGCTACCGAGCGGCAGTGCAAAAATCGATGACTAGGTTGTTTTTTTGTCCCAATTGGATGTTTTCCCTGTCAGCATCCGACCATGATCCGCGCGCTTATTTTTGATTTCGATGGTCTCATTCTCGATACCGAGACGCCGATGATCGCCGCCTATGGCGAGATCCACCGCAAGCGCAACCTGCCGTTCGACCGTGCAAGATTCATGCGTTCCGTCGGCACCGTTGATGCAGACTTTGATCCATGGAAGGCTTTCGGTCCGACCGCGCCGCGCGCCGACCTCGACACCGAACGGCTGCGCCTCAACCAGGAACTCCTCGAACAGCAAAAAGTGCTGCCCGGCGTCGTCGATCTGATCGACGAGGCCCGCCAGCGCGGCCTGCCGCTCGCCGTGGCCTCAAACTCTTCCCGCGAACATGTGGACGGCTACCTCAAGTACCTTGGCCTGTACGAAAAATTTGAATTCACCTCCTGCCGCACGGACGACCTGCCGCCCAAGCCCGCGCCCGACCTTTACCTCGCCGCGCTGAAAAAACTCAAGGTTGACGCCGATGAAGCGCTCGCATTCGAAGATTCAACGACCGGCATCGCCTCGGCGCGCGCGGCCGGCCTGTGGTGCGTGGCCGTGCCCAACGAGTCCACCCGCGAACAGGATTTCTCACCCGCCCACCTCCGTCTCGAGTCTCTCGCCGGCCAGACGCTCGCCAAGATTTACGCCGGCCTGCGCATGGGCGCACGCGGCGGCAAACCTTAGCCGCAATCTGATCGCCACCGGTTCGCCGTCACGCCAGGGCAGTGCCATTGCCTTGCAATCGGCCGGCATCATTTGCTGGAAAAAAAGCCGGGGTCGCGCTGTTTTGTCCGTTACGCGCGGCGCAATGCCCAAAAGCCTATGTCCTCTTCTCCCATTTCCTTGACCAATGCGCCCGAAAAGGCGTCTTTGCGCCGCGATCCTTATGCCGCGTTCCGGCACAAGTCGTACCGGCATTTTGTGCTGGGGCGGGTGGTCTTCATGATCGGCTCGCAGATGCAGACGACGGCGGTGGGCTGGCAAATCTACGAGCGCCTGGGTTCGAAAATTGCCCTCGCTTACGTCGGATTGGTGCAGATCCTGCCGATCTTGTTTCTGTCGGTGCCGTTCGGACATTTGTCGGATCGTTTTAATCGCAAGCATATCGTCATGACGGGCCAGGGGCTGTTCCTGCTTTCGTCCCTCGGTTTGGCGGCGGTGTCGCATACCCAAGGTGACCCACACTTGATCTACATTTTTTTGTTCCTGCTGGCGATCGCGAGGTCGCTCACCATGCCGGCGATGGGGGCCATGCTGCCCACGCTCATACCGAAAGCCTCCTGGGCCAGCGCGGCGACATGGAACAGTTCGGTCTTTGAACTGACGGGGATGGTGGGACCAGCCTTGGCTGGCCTGGTCATTGCCGCCAGCCGGGGGCCACCACG
>DASYOA010000293.1:0-7551 GCA_036008265.1 Opitutaceae bacterium | reverse complement strand
CGGTAACGTCAACCTTCCCGCGACCGGTGGCTATCAAACCTGGGCCACGGTGACGGCCAACGTCACCCTGCCGGCAGGCCAGCAAATCCTGACCCTCAACCAGGACAACGGCGGCTGGAACATCAACTACCTGGGTTTCGCGCCAGCCAACTCCGCGCCGAATTTCGGCCCGAATGTCATTATCTTCGACCCATCGATGTCGTCATCGTCCATTCAGACTCAGATTAATAATATATATAACCAACAAAGCTCGAGCACATCGGGGCAATTCGACTCTTCCCGCTACGCGCTTGTTTTCAAACCCGGTACCTATAACAACACCGTGAACGTTGGTTACTACACCCAGGTTTTGGGCTTGGGACAATCGCCGGACAACGTCACCATCAACGGCGGTGTAATCTCCAACGCGGCTTTGAGCGGTAATAATGCGACCTGCAATTTCTGGGAAGGCGCGGAAAATCTTTCCGTGGTTCCTGCCGGAGGCACCGATCAATGGGCCGTCTCCCAAGCCTGTCCCATGCGTCGGGTGCACATCAAGGGCAGCATCGTCCTGGATCAGAACGGTGGGTATTCCAGCGGTGGCTTCCTCTCGGATTCCCTGATCGACAACCAAATCAATTCCGGATCCCAGCAGCAATGGATCTCCCGGAATTCCAAATGGGGCAGTTGGGCCGGTTCGAACTGGAACATGGTATTTGTCGGCGATACCAATGCGCCGTCGGGTGCCAATTGGCCAAATCCTGCCTACACGGTGACCAACCAGACGCCGGTGTCGCGCGAAAAGCCGTTCCTGACCATCGATGGCAGCGGGAACTACAGCGTGTTTGTCCCGGCCTTGGCCAGCAACAGCTCGGGCATCACCTGGTCGAGTGGCTCATCGGCGGGACAATCGATCCCGATCAGCCAGTTTTATATCGCCCACTCATCGAGCGACACGGCGGCCACCTTGAATGCGGCCCTTTCGCAGGGAAAGAACCTGCTGCTCACACCGGGCATCTACTCGCTCAATGCCACGCTGCAGGTGAACAATCCCAACACGGTGGTGCTGGGCTTGGGCCTGGCGACCCTGCTTTCGCAAAATGGCGTAACCGCGATGAATGTAGCCGATGTCGATGGCGTGATCATCGCGGGCATTTTGTTTGATGCCGGTCCGACCAATTCGCCCTGCCAGCTGCAAGTCGGGCCGTCGGGCAGTTCGGCCAATCATTCTGCGAACCCCATCTGCCTCGATGACATTTTCTGCCGGGTGGGCGGCGCCGCGGTTGGCAAGACGACGGTCAGCGTCCAAATCAACAGCAGCAACGTCGTCGGCGATGATTTCTGGATCTGGCGCGCCGACCACGGCAACGGCGGCACGGTGGGCTGGACCACCAACACCGCCACCAATGGCCTCGTGGTCAATGGCACCAACGTGACCATCTACGGCCTGGCGGTTGAACATTACCAGCAATACCAGACGCTGTGGAACGGCAACGGCGGCAGCGTTTATTTCTATCAGAGCGAAGCGCCGTATGACCCGCCGAACCAGTCGAGCTGGATGGCCGGGAGCGAGGACGGCTACGCTTCCTACAAGGTGGCCAACACGGTCACCAGCCACCAGGCTTATGGCGTGGGTGTGTATTGCTACTTCGACGTCAACTCGTCGGTGGTCCTTGGCAATGCCATCGAAGTGCCGACCTCCGGGTTGGACGGTGCGATGATCCACAACATGACCACGGTTTCGCTCGGCGGTGTGGGAACGATCGCCAGTGTCATCGACGGATACGGAAGCGCGGCGAATTCATCCAACAATGTCGTGCACCTGATAAAATAACAAACGGCCGGCACTGACCGCCGGGACGGCAACCACCGGCGGTCAGTCCAATTTATCAAAAAAATTAAACCCGAACTTCCTGCGCCAGATCCGGCCGTCCAGGATTTTTGGGCAGATGGAGCAAACGGTGCACCGTTTCGAGGAGAACCTCGGGCGCGAACGGTTTAAAGAGACAGGCGTGGGTAAGTTTTTTCGCTTCTTCGAGCGACGTGTCACTCGCATCGTCGTTGGACAATCCGCTGATGACGAGCAGCCGGACACCGGGGCAAAGCTGGGTGGCGATGCCGGCGAGCGCGGCGCCACCGAGATAAGGGATGTCCACATCGGTGATGACGAGCGCGATTTTCAAGTGGTGCGTGGTTAAAAGGCTGACGGCCTCGACGCCGTCGCTGGCACTCAGGACGTGGTAGTTGTGCTTGGCCAGAACGGCCGCGACGGTTTCGCGGATCGCGTCGTTGTCGTCGACCACGAGGATAAGTTCGCCCTGGCCAATGGGTGCGGCGATCGCCGGTGAGGTGATGAGGTCCGCCGATTTTTCGTCGGTGGCGGGCAAATAGACCCGGAAGGTGGTGCCATGGCCTGGCTGCGTGTCGACCGTGACAAAACCGCGATGGCTGGCCACGATCCCGCGAACGGTGGAAAGGCCGAGGCCGGTGCCTTTTTCCATGCCCTTGGTGGTGAAGAAGGGATCCCAGATGCGCGCGAGTACATCGGGTGGGATGCCGGTGCCAGTATCGGAGACTTCGATGACCAGCCACGCACCATGCCGGGCGCCGGGCAATGCGCGGGCCTGTTCCCGGTCGAGCCGGCGGTTGGCCGCGGCGACGCGCAGCGTGCCGCCCTCCGGCATGGCGTCGCGGGCGTTGACGCAGAGATTGAGGAGTACCTGGTGGATCCGGATCGGGTTGCTCTGCACGAGCCAGAGGTCGGAGGCGATTTCGTCCTGGAGGACAATGAATTTTGGGAAAGTCTCCCCGATGATGTTGATGATGTCCTGCAGGAGGTGGCCCACCTGCGTGGGCCGGATTTCGCCGGTGGTGCTGTGCGCAAACCCGAGGATTTGTTTCACCAGGCCGGCGCCACGCGCGGCATTTTGCTCGAGCGAGTTCAGGATTCGCAAGTCGCGCGGGTTGGACGCGTTTGCGCGCAGCATCGGCGCGGCCAGCATGATCGGGGCGAGCACGTTGTTGAGATCGTGGGCGAGGCCTGCGGCGAGCATGCCGATGCTCTCGAGCCGCTGGGCGTGGAGAAATTTCTCCTCGAGCATTTTCTTTTCCGTGATGTCGTTCGCGAGCACCAGCCGCGTGTTCCGGCCGCCAAACACCAGCGGGCTGGAAATCGTCTCCACCTGGATGATGGTCCCATCCTTTCGCCGGTGCCGCCACTCGCTGGCCTTGTTAAGTTTGGCCCCCGCGTTCTCGACGCAGTTCAGCAAGGCGGGAATATCTTCCTTCAAGTAGAGATCCTTGATCGTCATGGTGAGGAATTCCGCGCGCGAGTAGCCGTAGTGTTGCACGAACGCCTCGTTGACCGCCAGAAACCGCAGGGTCTCGGGATCGAAGAGCAAAATGGGGAGGGGATTGCCCTCGAAGAGCAGCCGGTAGCGCTCCTCGCTCTCGTGCAGTGCGGCCTCGGCGCGCTTGCGTTCGTCGATGACATCGAAAATGGCGACGAAGTGTCCCTGCGCCGGGCTGTAAACCGAGATGGAAAACCACATGTCGAGGGCCTTGACGAAACGCTCGAATCGTTCGGGCACCCCGGTCGAGGCCACGCGGCTGTAAGTTTCCAACAACGCTGGATCGCTTTCGCGAATGCCGGGAATGGCGGCTGACGCGTTTTTCCCCACCACGTCCTTGAGCCCGGTCAAAGTTTCGAAAGTGTGGTTGACGCGGAGGTAAGTGAAATCCGTCGCGCGGCCTTCCATATAAATCATCCGGCAATAGGCATAGCCGTTGAGCATATTGTCGAAGAGGGAGCGGTAGTGAGCTTCGCTTTGCCGCAAGGCCTCCTTCGTGCGCTTGAGTTCGGTGATGTCTTTCACCGTTCCCTCATAGTGCTGCGTGCCGTGTTCGTCCCGGACCAGATGCATATCGACCGAGACCCAGATCAGATTGCCGTCCCGGCGCCGCCATTGGATTTCATGATCCACGACGGCCCCGTGCTCCTGCAGCAGGCACAGCATCTCGGGACGTTTCGTCGCATCGACGTAAAAACTTCGCATATTTGGCGCGGCGTGCTGGAGTTCATCGGCTGATTCATAGCCTAGAATTTGCGCCATCGCCGGATTCGCGGTGATGAGCTGCCCGTCGGACGTTGACTGCAGGATGCCCTCGCGGGCGTTTTCAAAAATGGCGCGATATTTGGCCTCGGCCTGCTTGAGCGCGCTGACGGTCTCAGCCTCATCAGGGCTGGCCGGGGGGTGCGGGTTCTTCGGCCTGGCTCCGTTCTGGGGCATCTTAATGGGTATCTTTGCAAAACCAAGAGGGACGGCGATGAGAAAGAGCTGAATCCATATAGAGACAACTCCTCATCCCAAATGACCCTAATTTGCGAAGGCATGAAGCCATCTTTCTTCGCCGAGGCTACGAAGGATAAGGAGGACAGAAACCAGAGATCAGAGATCAGAAAGCAGGTGGCTTTTATTTAACCACAAAGGTACGGTGGCAAAATCGAGCTGGGTGGATTTTCCGGTGACGGTGGTTCGCCCGATCGGCCGCGGATCTTACTGCGTCTGGAGAGTAAACCGACTCAGGCCCGCCGCGGTGCAGGCGTTTATCACATCGTCCATTTTTTGCAGCTGGGTGGACTTGTCCGCCTTTATCAAAACCGCGATGTTCGGATTGCTGTCATGATCTTTCTTCAGCAATGGCAATAGTTGATCGTCGGAAATGGGATCCCCGTTAATCGATACCTGCCCGCCTTGACCGATGACGATTTCCATCTTTGCCGGAGACTCATCATTGGCCGCGGCGGCGGGCTCGGCTTGGGCTGGGGGTTCGTCCTTGTTCACCGTGGCGGGCTCGGCCGGCGTTTCCGTCGTTGCGTTTCCTGGGGTGTACTTGCACGCGGTGAGTTCACGCCCGGCGACGGAGGCATCGACGACCTCAGGATATAAAATTGTCTGGGAAAGATTTGTATGCACGTTGATGCGGACATAAACGGTCTGGCCAGCGCTGAGCGTGAAGCTGGCGGGCGGGCTGCCTTCGCCGGAAAGCTCGACTTTGTCGTCACCGGCAGGTTGATCGACGTAGAAAAATCCCTGGGCCTTGGAAAGGCCGATTGGTTCGCCGTTGAGCAAAACCGCCGGCGTTTTGCTGGGGCCATAGATGGCGTCGCGGTAAATGAAAATCCGCCCGGCATTGGCTGCGATCAGCGGGAAGGTGTCCTTGACCGAGTTGTACGACGGGCCGGAGGTCCAGCCAGGGAAAATCGGCCTGGTGGTGCAGCCGGCAAAAAACAACGCGAGGGCAATCGTGGCCAGGAAAGGGAGCAGTTTTTTCATAAGTGGATTCCTACAGGCAATCACCTCGGCCGGAGGAGGAAAAGCCTGAAAACACCTTGAACCTTGAACTTTGAACCTGAAACTTCGAACTTCGCGACATGAGCGCACGGGACATCGCCACGATCAACCGCGAGTTCTACGACGCCCTCTGGTCGCAGACCTACGTCGAGCGGCCGGAGCGCTTCAACACCTGGCCGCTGATTTCCGGATTGCTGCCCTCGGCCCCGATGCGGCTGGAAATCGGGCCCGGGCTGCGTCCCCGGCTGCCGATTGCCGGCACGCATTTCATCGACATTAGCGCGCCGGTGGTCGCAAAGCTGAGTGTGCGCGGCGGCATCGCCTCCACCGGGGAAATCACCGCGCTGCCGTTTGGCGACGGGACGTTCGATCTTGTGGGGGCTTTTGACGTCGTCGAACACATCGAGGATGACCGGCGGGTTTTTGCCGAATTGGGTCGCGTACTCAAGGACGGCGGTATCCTGGTTTTTGCGGTGCCCTTGCATGCCCGCTTTTGGACGGAATTCGACGCCTGTGTCGGCCACGCGCGGCGCTACGAGCCGGCGGATTTGCTGGCGCTGCTGGCGGACCAACGGCTGGTGATCGAAAAGAGCGCGGGGTTTGGCATGCAGCCAAACAATCCACGGTTGCTGAAATACGGCATGAAGTGGCTCAGGCAACGCCGCGCGGCGGCGATGCGCTGGTATAACTGGGTGTTCATGCCGCTCGGCATGCTTTTCCAGAAACGATTGAAATTTGGGCCGGGCTTGATCGATCTGGCCGGCGTGGCCGAGATCGTGCTGGTATGCCGGCGGCTGCCGCGGTAGAAATTTTTATGCGCTGGCTGGCTGTTGTCCTTGGAGTTTTTTCTTTCGGCGTGATCCTCGCCGTCCATAATATTTCCGACGGCGACCTTTGGAACAAACTCGCCATCGGCGCGCACGTCTGGAGATTCGGCACCGTGCCGGTGCGCGACATGTTCGCCTTCACGCCGGTGCTGCCGACCTACATCGAGCACGAATGGGGCGCGGGCGCGATTTTCTTTGGTGTGCTGAAGTTTTTTGGCCCGGAAGGATTGATGTCGCTCAAGATCCTGCTCGCCTTCGGCACGCTGTGGGCGGCGATGGCCGCCGGCCGAACGATCGGTTGTACTTGGGAGACGTTGCTCGTGCTGGCGATCCCGGCGGCGGCGTGCGTGCTGCCCGCCTTTATTCCGGTCGTCCGCTGCCAGGTTTTTACTTATTGTTTTTTCGCCCTCACGTTGTTTGGCCTTGAAGCAATCCGGGCGGGGAAAAGATGGCCGGGGTTTGTCCTGCCTGCGGTGATGCTGGTGTGGGCCAATGTTCACGGGGGATTCGTGGCCGGGTTGGGGGCGATGGCCGTCTATGCCGCCTTCGCGCTCTGCACCCGCCGGCAGGTGAAGCCGATGCTGGCCACCGCGTTCGCCAGCGGTGCGGCCACGCTGGCCAATATTTACGGGCTCAAGTTCTGGCCGTATTTGATTCCGGCGCTGCTCAACAACCGCCCGCATATCGCCGAATGGCGGCCGCTGCCGCTTTTTACCAGCGACATGTGGGATGTGTTTATTGGGTTCCGGATCCTTTTCTGGCTGGTGGTCCTGGTGCTGCTCATCGGCTGGCGGCGCACGGAGAAAAAAAGCTGGCCGGGCCTGGTCATGCTGGCGATCACCGCCGGGCTGGCGTGGCACAGCCGGCGGCACACGTCCTTTTTCGGCGTGGCCGCGCTGGCGGTGGCCGGCCCGTTTTTGCACGCGGTGCTGGCCGGTCTCGCCGCGTGGCTCCCGCCACGCTGGCGGGCCGTCTTTTATCCGGCGCTGGCCGTGACCGTGCTCTACGGCGCCATCGCCCTTGATGTGGCCGTTAACTTTTTGCCCGACCTTTCATTTCAGGTGTGGGCGCCGGTGGGCCACGACCCCGTGCGCGAGGCGGACATCCTTTCACTGGCCCAGGCCGAGGGCAACCTAGCCCTGCCCTTCGAGTGGGGCGGTTACTGCTCATGGCGGCTTTATCCACGCATCAAAATTTCCATGGATGGCCGTTATGAAACCACCTTTCCCGAATCCACCTTCGATTTGAACTTCAATTTTTATGAGAAGCACGGCCCCGATTGGGACCGGCTCATTCGCGATTACCAGGTGGATTATATTATTCTCGAATTGGCGCGGGAGCACTTGCGACCGGAAGATTTGCTGGGCCGCGGCTACGTCTTGATCTGGCTC
>DASYOA010000292.1:0-4926 GCA_036008265.1 Opitutaceae bacterium | reverse complement strand
GTCGCCTTTTTATAGGCGTCAATATCGCGATGCGCGGTTTCAATGCCCACCCCGGTGATGCGCACTTGCGCATCGTTGACAATGCGGCTCTCGGGCTGGCCGACGACGTTCCAAGCGAGACCGATCGGCACGGATTCAAAGATATAACGCAGGCGCGTATGCTCCCGGGCGGCTTCTTCCTGCGCTTTCTTAAGGTCGGTGATATCCACCAGCGTGGTGAGCTCCTGCTGCAGATTCGTGACCGGATCAAGGAACCCATGCATGGTGAACAAACCCCAGACGACCCGCCCGTCGGCACGAAAGTAGCGTTTCTGCATGGAAAAGCTCTCAATCTCGCCGCTATGGACTCGCGCTTCCTGGGCGCGCTGCTTTTCCCAATCATCCGGATGGGTGGTATTGAGATAGTTTTGGAAATCATGGGACTGCTCCTTCGTCACGCCGGTGATGTGGGTATGCGCAGGATTTATAATCCGGGTATGGTTTAGTTTCTTTCCATCTTTCACCTGCAGCCATGTGATGCCGATGGGCACATGGTCGAAGACGAACCGGAACTGCCTCTCCTTGCCCACAATTTCTTCCTGTGCCCGCTTGAGTTCGGTGATATCCACCAACGTGGTAACCTCCTGCCGGTTCTTGGTAATCGGATCGAGGAAGCCGTGCATGGTAAACAACGCCCACACGATCTCGCCGTCGGGATGGCGGTAGCGTTTTTCCATCGAAAAACTGTCGATCTCGCCAGTATGGACTCGCGCTTCCTGAACCCGCTGCTTTTCGCGGTCTTCGAGAAAAGAAACATCGACGTAGTTTTGGGTGTTGAGGGATTTTTCCACCGACACCCCGGTGATACGGACGTGCGCGGGATTCACCACCCGGGTATGATCCAGCTTCTTGCCATCTTTCACCTGGATCCAGGACATGCCCGTGGGCATGTGGTCAAAGATGAACCGGAACTGCGCCTCCTTGCTCGCCAGGTCCTCCTCCGCGTGTTTCAGGTCGGAGATGTCGCTGATGAGGGAGAGTTCCTGGAAGCTGCCATCGGGATTGTTTTTCCGTATCATCCTGAAGGTTGACCACACGGTGGTGCCATCAAACCGGTGATAACGCTTCGGCATCGAAAAACTGGTGATCTCGCCCGATTCCATTTTCTTATAGATCTCTTCCTGCTTCTTTCGATCTTCCGGATTGGTGATGCGGACGAAGATGCCGGGCTCGTCAATTTGTGCGCGTGTCAGTCCGCAAATGGCCAAATGCGCCTCGTTGACGTGGCGGGCCTGGAAGCCGTCGGGCCGCACAATGCGCCATGAAATACCGACGGGCGACGCCTCGAAGATGGAGCGGTACTCCGCCTCCTTGGCCACCAACTCCGCCTCGGCCCGCTTGCGTTCGGTGATATCAGTCCCGATGACGAGATTATAGAGCAAGCGCCCGGTCGTGTCGCGCACGGCCTGGATCTCTAGGTCGAGCCAGAAGAGCTGGCCGGCTTTGTGTTGGAGCGGAATTTCCTGATGAAAAGATTGGCCGAGCCGCAGCGACTTCCTGATTTCTTCCGCCACCGCCGGATCGGTTTTCTGACCAGTGATAAACTTGATCGCCTCACGGCCATGCACCTCGGCCGGGGAATAGCCCGTGAGCCGGGTAAAGCTTTTGTTGACCCAGTCCACCTGGCTGGCGGCATCCACGACGACGACCGCGTTGTTGGTGCGGCTGGCAATGTGCGCGAGCTTGCGCGCCTCGGCCTCAGTCTGGTGGAACTGTTCCGTCATCATCTCAGCCAGCTCCTGCGCCCGATCTTTCGCCGTGCCCATCGTCCAGACCAGCCCGCCCGCCAGCATACTCACCATCAGGCCGCCGATAAGAATGCTGTACTGTAACGAGTGGCTGCCGGCAGCGTCGAAGGCAGGCGTTGCGACAAAACATACGGTCCAGCCGCCTTTCCCATGGGCATATACATCGATGTGCCTAAATCCAACAAACCTTCCATCCTGAACGTGGGGTTCGATGGATGGCACCACGGTGGGTGCAACCAATTGTTTGGTGGTGTTTAACACCAAGGTTTCGGGAGTAGTTTTGTCCCGTCCATCATAAACCTCATAATCGAGCTGTTTCTGCGACAAATCATTCCAGTCGCTGAAAACATCGTTAAGGTGAATCCGGGCCGAGACCCATCCTTGCAAGTGTTCGCGGCGTTCATCCGGTGTGGCTGGCGCCACGCCCTTCGAATAAACCGAAATATACATGAGGCATGCTGGAAATTTTGTGTTTTCCAGGAGCAGAAAGGTATGTCGCGAAAGCACAGGGGTATTTGTGAGCATCGCCTCTTCGAGTGCTTCGTATCGCGTCTGATCCGCGGCCACATCCAAGCCGATCCCAGGCGGATATTTATACGATTTGGCGTAACGAATAAGGCAATGTTCAGGAAGATCGTCATAGTCTGGTAGCTTTAAATCCGCCCCGTAATCGGCCTTCATCTCTGCGAGAAACGCCGGCAACCGCTCGCGCGGCACACGTTCAATATAGGTGAGTCCGGCCACGTATTGCTGTATTTGTGGCAAAACGCCATCGGCGTAGGTTTCCCACTCCTTCCGTTCGGGCACTTGGTTCGCATCGAACCATGCCCGCACACCCTGCAAGACCGATTCAATGACCAGCAACCGATCCTTCACGGTCCCCATGAGGCGGTCGGTCATTCGCGCGAAACGCTCCGAATCCGCCACGCGCATCTGCTGGCGTGCATAAAGAAAACCCGCCACCGAAAGCATCACCCCGCAAACAATGATAGCAAAAGATAGGGAAAAATATTTGCGCCTGGCTGAAGACGCCTTTTGCGGGATGGTCATGGGTAAAAATGCCCCCTTGAAAGCCTGCGGGGCATACCCTGTATTGACGGAAAAGTTACAACAGGCTCAAAGTAAATCCATCCAAACAGGGTAATCACCCTAACTCAAACGCCATCCAACTGTCGCAATAGCCATTCGGCGATGCCATTCGACGGTTGTTGCAAAATCTTCCGCAGGCGCGCCGCCTGCTCCGCGGTCTTTTCCCGGCGCATGGGATCCCCCACGCAGGCCGTTAATTCGCGTGAAAGATTTTCTGCCGTCGCCGCGCCCTGGATGAATTCCGGATACATCGGCTCGCCGAGCAAAAGATTCGCAATACCAAGGAACGGCACCCGCACCAGCGCGCGGCCGAGCAGATAGGTGAGCGGATTCGCCCGATACACGATCGCCCCCGGAATGCCCGCCAAGGCGCAGTGCATCGACATCGTGCCGCTGCTGGTCAGCACCGCCGATGCCCCGACCGACGCACCGGCAGCCTGTAAATGCACATTTCCTGGCGGGTACGCCGCGCGCAGGACGGTGGCGATCTCCTCGCTGGGGAAAATCACCACGGCCTCGCGTTCGCCAAACGCGCGAAAGCCCTCCAGCATCTCGGGGAAAATCCGCGCCACCGCCTGCCGCCGGCTGCCCGGCAAAAGCAAGACCGGCCCGGCCGCATTGTAACGCACCGGCGCCACGTAATCCCCCGCGGTGAATGGATGACCGACGAACTCGACCGGCAGCGACGTGTCGGCGTAGCACTTTACCTCGAAGGGGAAAATCACCGCGAGCGCATCGAGATGTTGGGCCATCGTGAAGCGCCGCCGGGCTTTCCAGGCCCAAATCTGCGGACTGATGTAGAAGAGCGTCTTGATTTTTCCCCCGCCCTTCACGCTCAACCCGCGGGCGTGCAGCTCGGCCGCGAGGCGCAGGTTAAAACCCGGATAATCGATGAAGCACACCGCCGCCGGCCGGTGCTGGTCGATCCAGCGCAGCGTCTCATGAAACAAGGCGCGGAAGAACGAATAATTTTTCAGCACCTCGACCAGCCCGACGACCGAGGATGCGGTCAAATCGTGCAGCGGTTGCGCGCCCGCAGCCGCCAGCTCCGGTCCGCCGAGCGCGGCCACGCGCAGGCCCGGCCGCTGCGCGAGCGCGCCGCGCAGCATCGCCGCCGCGTGCTGGTCGCCCGAGTGCTCGCCGGCGATGATGAGCAAGTCCACGCCGCCGTCGCGCGGCGCCGGCAGGTAAAAAGGCAGTTTTTTTAACTCAGCCATGAGTTGTTCATGCTGTCATTGAAAGGTAGGGCGGATTATCCGTTCGGCTGAGCTCACGGCCGAAGCCTTAATCCGCCGTCCGAATGGGCCCTGTAACGGCGCGTTAGGGATAACGCGCCCTACCCGCGCTACCGCGCGAAACGATTCACAGGTCTTTCTCTGCGGCCTCTCCGTGGCCTTTGCGGCCTTTGCGTTAAAAATAAAATTCATTTTTTCGCCGAGCGGATTTGCTCCGTGATCGCAATGGCGACCTCGAGCGCCGACTTGCCGAGCGCCCCGCCGACCTTCGGCTGCTGGGCCTTGGCCACGCTCTCGACAAAGTGCGCCAGCTCGAGCGCGAGCGGCTCGCCCTTCTCAATCGGGATCTGGTGCACCGGCACCGAGCTGTGGTCGCCCGCTTTCACCAGGCCGATCTTCATTTTCAGGCCGTAGGTGATGATGTCGCTCTTCTTCACCAGGTGGCCGGACTGGTTCATGAAATCGAGCGAGAGGTAGGCATTGTCCTGGAAAATGCGGATTTCCCGCGCTTTTTTCAGGCTCAGGCGGCTCGCGCTCAAGTTGGCCACGCAGCCGTTTTCAAATTGCAGGCGCGCGTTGGCAATGTCCTCGGTTTTTGAAAGCACGTGGATGCCCACGCTGTCGATGCGCGCCAGCGGCGACTTCACGAGCGCGAGCACGATGCCGATGTCGTGGATCATCAGGTCGAGCACCACGCCGACCTCGGTCCCGCGCATCTGGTAGGGCGCGAGCCGCTCGGTCGTGATGTAACGCGAATGCCCCGCCTCTTTTTCGAGGAACGCCATCACCGGGTTGAAATGCTCGATATGGCCGAC
>DASYOA010000291.1:0-8083 GCA_036008265.1 Opitutaceae bacterium | reverse complement strand
ACTTGTTACCTGATACTTGGCACTTCATTCACTCGTCATTCGCCATTCGGGTTTCGTCATTCCTACTTCCCCAGTAGTTCTTCCGCGTGGGCCAGCGCGCTTTTCGCGCTGCGGTCGCCGAGCATGCGCGCCAGCTCGCCCACGCGCGCCTTCCGGTTTTCATGGATCGGCTTGATGTGCACGACCGCGCGGTCGCCCGACTGGTCCTTCGTGACCACGAGATGGTTCGCCGCCTGCGCCGCCACCTGCGGCAGGTGCGTCACGCACAGCACCTGGTGGGCGCGGGCGATCGCCGCCATTTTCTCCCCGACCACGACGCCGATCTCGCCGCCGACGTTGGCGTCCACCTCGTCGAACACCAGCACCGGCACGCCGTCGAGGTCGGCCAGCACGGTCTTGAGCGCGAGCATGACGCGCGCGAGCTCGCCGCTCGAGGCGATGCGGGCGAGCGGCAGCGGCGCTTCGCCGACGTTGGGTGAAAACAAAAATTCGCAGCTGCAATCGCCCGTTGGCCCGGGTTCGGCCAGCGGCACGAGCTGGATTTGGAAGTCCGCCTTCTTGAATCCGAGCTGGGCGATGCCCTTCGCGGCGACCTTCGCCAGTTCCTTCGCCGCTTTCTCGCGGATCGCGCGCAAAGCCTGCGCCTCTTTTTTGACCGCACGCTCCGCCTCGGAAATTTGCTTTTCCAGCCGCGCAAGCGTTCCCGCCAGGTCGCCCTGCACTTCCAGCCGCCGGTGCATCTCGGCGCGCGCCGACAGTACCACGTGCACGTCGCCGCCATATTTGCGCTTCAGCTCCAGCCACGTGTTCATGCGCACGGCCAGCTGCTCCGCGTGCTCGGGGTCGAACTGCAATTGTTCGCCCAAGGCCGAAAACTCGGCCCCGAGCTCGTTGAGCTCGATGGCCGCGGAGTTCAACCGCCCGGTCAGCGCCGAGCTGGCCGGGTCGAGATTTTCCAGACGCCGCGCCTCGCGCAGCAGCACTGCCAGCCGACCCTGCAAGCCTTCGTCTCCAGTGAGCCCCGCCGCCAGTGTCTGCGCCAGCTCGATCAATTCCTGCGCCCGGCTCATGCGTTGGAAATCGCGCTCGAGCGTCTCAATCGCTTCATCGGTCAGCTCCAACGCGTCGATTTTGGCGAGTTGGTTCTGCAGAAATTCGACCTGGTCGGGCGCGAGCTTGGTTTCATTGGCCAGGCGTTCGCGCTCGGCCACGAGTTCGCGCCATGCGCGGTAGCGTTCCTGATACGTCGCGAGCGCGCAGCCCGCCCGCCCGAACAAGTCGAGCAGCTCGAGCTGGCAGCTTTCCTTCAACAGCCGTCGGGGTTCGCTCGGGCCGTGAAAATCGATCCAGTGCTCGCCCAAGCGCTGCAACGCCGCCAGCGTGGCGAGGCCGCCGTTGACGGTGAGCTTCGGCGCCTTGTCGCGCGGCAGGCTGCGCTTGAGCAGCAACGCGCCATCCTCGCACGGCGGCAAATCGAGCTCGGCCAGCAGCGCGTCAATTTTCTTGGCATCGGAAAAATACAACCCCGCCTCGACCTCGCACGCAGCCGCGCCCTGGCGGATGATGGTTTTGTCCGCCCGCTCGCCCGCCAGCAGGCTGAGCGCACCGAGCAGGATGCTCTTGCCCGCGCCCGTCTCGCCCGTGACCGAGGTGAAACCCGGCTCGAAATCAAGCGACACCTCGTCCAGCAAGGCGAGATTGCGGATGCGCAGCGATTGGAGCATCCCGCATAAGGGCACAAAAGACCGGCCGGGTTCAAGCGAGCAGTCAGATCCTTCAATCCTTTTAACACGGAGGGCGCAAAGGTCGCAGAGTTCGGGATAATTTTCCGGTCATTCCAAGCATAGCGAGGAATCTCAAATCGAAAGTGTAACCTAATAGGTTACACTTTGCCTTCGAGTCCGCGGACAAGACCGAGGGAGCGTGCCAAAAGCTCAGTGAGAAACCCTCTTTGTAACATAATACGTTACAAACACGATTCCGCGCCCATTCGCCGGGCCCCTCGACGTGCTCGGGGCCTTGAGCTTGTCGAAACGGCTCAGGGCTGCGAAGCAGCGATCGGAATGACGACCAAGAAAGCAAGAGCCGGAAATGAGTCGTCTGATCTCCTATGTTGTTACTTGTCACTTGTTACCTGGAACTTTCGCAGCCCGCACTTGCTTTTCCCGGCGGGCTGCGTTCAATGCAAGCAACCACTTGCATGCAAACGAAGGTCAAAAAGAGCCCCCACCCGGATGCGCGGCAGCGCTTGCTGGCCGCCGCCGCGCTGGTTTTCGCCCGCGACGGGCTGAACGGGGCCACCACCCGCGCCATCGCCCGCGAGGCCGCAGTCAATGAAGTGACGCTTTTCCGCCTGTTCCGCTCAAAGGAGCGCCTGCTGGCCGCGGTCGTGGGCGAGACCTTCGGCGACCGCAATCTCCTCACCCAGGCGGCGCGGCCGGATTTCACCGGCAACCTGCGGGCCGACCTGATCCTTTACGCCCGCCACTACGAGCGGGTGCTGGTGCAAAATTTTCCGCTCGTGCGCACTTTCATCGGTGAAATCCAACGTCACCACGGGTTCGAGCAACAGGTGTTGAAAGGCATTTTCCGGCCGCTGCGCGCGGGATTGATCCAGCGCTTGGAGGACGCGAAGGCCCGTGGTGAACTGCGCCGCGACATCGACGCGACCATCCTGGCCGATCTTTTCACCGGCATGCTTTTCACCGGCGTCCTCCGCCGGACCGCCCACGTGATAAAGCCGGAATATACGGCCGCCAAGTATATCCAGAATGCGGTTGAACTCATCATCCGCGGCGCTGCCGCCTGATCTGCCATGCCGGAAACCCAAGCCCTTTACGGATCGGATCTCAGCCGGCTGTCGCCGTTTGCGGCGTCGCTCGCGCGCAAGGGCACGCTCAAGTGGGCCATCGCGATCACCGCTTCGCTCGGCGCCATCCTCGAGGTCATCGACACGAGCATCGTCAACGTCGCCCTGCCCGACATTCAGGGCAACCTTGGCGCCACGTTGTCCGAGGCGGGCTGGGTCTCGACCGGCTACGCCTGCGCCAATGTCGTGATCATCCCTCTGACCGCGTGGCTCGGCTACCGCTTCGGCAAGAAAAACTACCTGTTGTTTTCACTCATCGGCTTCACCGTGGCCTCCGCCTTGTGCGGCCTCGCGCCCAACCTGGCGTTCCTCGTCTTCGCGCGCGTGCTGCAAGGCCTGGCCGGCGGCGGCCTGCTGGCCAAGGCCCAGGCGATTCTATTCGAGACCTTTCCGCGCAGCGAACAACCGATGGCGCAGGCGATTTTCGGCATCGGTGTCATCGCCGGTCCGGCCTTCGGCCCGGTGATCGGCGGCTACCTGACCGACACGCTCGGCTGGCGCTGGATTTTTTTCATCAACCTGCCGGTGGGCATCATCGCCGTGCTCATGGCGATGGTTTTCCTGCCCGCGGACCGCGAGGACGAGACCAACCGCGACCGGGTGGATTGGACGGGGCTCGCGCTGCTTACCGTGGGCCTCGCCTGCCTGCAAACCCTGCTCGAGGAAGGACAGGACGACGATTGGTTTAGCTCGCATTTCATCGTGGCGATGGCCGCCGGCAGTGTCATCGGTCTGGCGCTGTTCATCTGGCGCGAGCTTTCCATCGACAATCCGGTCGTGGATTTGCGGGTGCTGCGCCACCGCTCGCTCGCCGCGGGCAGCGTGTATTCACTCGTGCTCGGCATGGGCATCTACGGGGTCATTTTCGCCGTGCCGGTTTTTGTGCAGGACTACCTGCATTTCACCGCCATGCAGAGCGGCCTCTTGCAAATGCCCACGGCCATTGCCTCGGCCCTCACCATGATGGCAATGGGGAAAATTTCCGGGCGATTCGATGCACGCATGCTCATCGCCATCGGTGCGCTCACCACGGTGGCGGCCGCGTTCGGTTTCGCCAGCATCAACCCCGACACCGGCGTCAGCTCCCTGTTCTGGCCGCTGATGCTGCGCGCCATCGGCAGCGTCTGCATGTTCCTGCCGTTGAGCCTCGCCACGCTCGGCAGCCTGCCGCGCAACAAGGTCACCGCCGGCGCCGGCTTCGACAATCTCACCCGCCAGCTCGGCAGCAGCATCGGCATCGCCCTCATCACGGTGATCCTCGCCCACCGAGAGACCGTGCACCGCGCCGGGCTCGTGGAAAAAATTTCCGCCTATCGACCGGAGACGCTCGCCCGGCTGCAGCTCTACGGCAGTGTGTTCGCGCAACGCAGCGCCGATCCCGTCGTGACGCAGCATCAAGCCTATCAGCTGGTCGACTCGGTCGTGAATTCGCAGGCACTGCTGCTTTCGTTCGCCGATGTGTTTCGTTACGTCGGCGTAGCTTTCATTGTCACCCTGCCCTTGCTCCTTCTGCTCGGCAAAGGCCGCACCACCGGCATCGCTGCCGCCGCCCATTAATCACACCGTACTTTCCCATGAGCTCCACCGAAACTTCATCTGCTTCCACCGTCATTTCATTGGCTCCTGCTGCGAGCGAGACCGCCCAAGTCGCACCCGCCACACCGCGCCGCCTCGGTCGCAACCTGCTCATCGCCGTCATTGGCCTCGGCATCGCCGCCTGGCTCGCCGATTTCGGCTGGCACGCCTGGCATTACGAGGAAACCGATGATGCCTACGTCGTCGGCCACCTTCACCAGGTCGGCCCGCAAATCGACGGGCAGGTGAAGGAAGTTCTCGTCGCGGACAACCAGCTCGTCAAAGCCGGCGACGTGCTGCTGCGGCTGGATCCGCTCAAATACGAAATCGCCGTCGAAAAGGCCCAGGCCGACGCCGCCCAGGCCCGCGCGAAAAAAATCGAGTCCGCCGCCACGCTGGCCGAGGCCCAGGCCCGCGTGAGCCAGGCCGAAGCGCAAATCGGCGAGATCGACGCCCAGCTCGAACTCGCCCGCCTCAATCACGAGCGTGACAAAGTGATGTTTGGCGACGGCAAAAACGGCGTAGTCACGCAATCCGAACTCGATAAGAGCCACAGCGCCCTGGCCGTCACCCATGCCTCGGCCGACGCCGCCCAGGCCAGCCTCACCGCCGCCCAGGCCGCGCAGCAGGCCGCCAGCGCACAGATCGAGGCGGCCGACGCCGCCAGTGCCGCGGCCGACGCGGAATTGCGCGATGCCCAGCGCCAGCTCGCGGACACGGTGGTCACCGCGCCGGCCGACGGCCGCATCGGCAACAAATCCGTGGAAATCGGCGACCAGGTAAAATCCGGCCAAATGCTCTTTGCGCTCGCCGAACCCAGCCCATGGATCGTCGCCAATTTCAAGGAAACCCAGCTCGCCCGCATGCATCCCGGCCAGCCGGTCGAGTTCACCATCGATTCGCTGCCCGGCCAGACGCTGCACGGCGCAATCGACAGCCTGGCCCCCGCGAGCGGCGCGCAGTTCGCGCTCCTGCCGCCCGACAACGCGACCGGCAACTTCAACAAAGTAGTGCAACGCGTGCCAGTGAAAATCGTGCTCGACGACGCCAGCCGCGCGCAATTCGGGGACCGCCTGCGCCTCGGGTACTCGGCCGTCGTCGACATCCGCGTGCGGTAAAAGGAGTTCACGGTTCACGGTTGGGCGTTGGCCTGTCCGCCGTAGCTTTAGCGAAGGCGGATCATTGGTCATTAAAATTCGCGCACCCCGGGCGCGCGAATTTTTCTTGCCGAGCGCGGGGGTCTTCGTGCTCACTGACCTCCCCGCATTTGGGGACTCTTAGCTCAGTTGGTTAGAGCGTTTCCTTGACATGGAAAAGGTCGCTGGTTCGAGTCCAGTAGAGTCCACCATGCATCGCCGTAGCTCGCAGAGCGAAGGCGGGCAGCCTTGAGAACATCCAACGTCCAACTGGATCACAGTTGTTAGAATTTAAGCTGTAATCCAATAATTGAGTCCCGGCCCTTTTCAGGTTCTTCGTGGTATGGTTTCTTTTGCTGGTAGAGGCTGAGCCGTTGACGCGCTTGATCTGCGTCGTTTTTTAACAAGATGGACGCCAGACATTTATTTTCCCACTTTACGGCATCGTTGAAATTGCCCGCCTCGGCATCAGCCGCCGCAAGCGTATCGAGGTCATAGGCATTCTTCCATTGCGTCAATTTGCAGGCTTTCGTGGCATACTCCACCGCCTTCGGCCCATTCCGATGGTTGTCTTCGGAGCATGTCGCCAATAGCCTGGCGAGATTGATGTAGGCGACGGCTTGATTAGAATCTAATTCGATGGCCTTGGTGTAATCGGCGCTAGCCCCATCGTAATCGCCCTTGACCTGCTTGACCCTGCCGCGGTTGTTGTAGGCGATGGGAAAATTGGGATTTAATTCGATGGCCTTAGTGTAATCAGCGATGGCACCGTCGTAATCACCCTTGGCCTGCTTGGCACAGCCGCGGTTGTAGTAGGCCTTGGCATAGTTGGGATTTAATTCGACGGCCTTGGTGTAATCGGCAATGGCGCTGTCGTGATCATCTTTGGCATTCTTTGCGTTGCCGCGGTTGTTGTAGGCGATGGGAAAGTTGGGATTTAATTCGATGGCCTTGGTGTAATCGGCGATGGCGCCGTCTAGGTCGCCCTTGGCATTCTTGGCGGCACCGCGGCCAGCGTAGGCGTCGGCATAGTTGGGGTTCAGTTCGATGGCCTTGTTACAATCGGCGATGGCGCCGTCTAGGTCGGGCTTGGCCTTCTTTGCATTACCGCGGTTGAAGTAGGCAATGGCGTCGTTGGAATTTAATTCGATGGCCTTGGTGTAATCGGCGATGGCACCGTCTAGGTCGCCTTTGGCCTTCTTTGCGTTGCCGCGGCCGAAGTAGGCGCCGACATCGTTGGGGTTCAGTTCGATGGCCTTGTCGTAGTCGGCGATGGCGCCGTCGAAGTCACCTTTGTCATCCTTGGCGTAGCCACGATTGAAGTAGGCATCGGCATCATCGGGCTTCAATTCGATGTACTTGTTATAATCGGCAATGGCACCGTCGTGATTACCCTTGTCATGCTTAGCGATGCCGCGGTTGTAGTAGGCGTAAGCAAAGCTGGGATTTAATGTGATCGCTTTATTGTAGTCGGCGATAGCGCCATCGAGATCGCTGTTGGCCACCTTTGCGGCACCGCGGTTGTTGTAGGCATTGGCATAACCGGGATTTAATGCGATGGCTTTGTCGTAGTCGGCGATGGCGCCGTCTAGGTCGCCATTGGCCTGCTTGGCCCTGCCGCGGTTGTTGTAGGCGTAAGCAAAATTGGGATTTAATTCGATGGCCTTGGTGTAATCAGCGATAGCACCGTCGAGGTCGTCTTTGGCTTTCTTTGCAATCCCGCTGGTGACGTAATCACCAGCCGTCTGGGCGGAAAGCGTGGAGACGAAGGCGAACAAGGCCCAAATCAGGCGGAAGCGAAGCAAGAGAGGGAATTTCATAGCTGGAAATAGGCATGCTAGAGGCCAAGCCGCCTAGCTATGTAAGCAAGCAATTTACACAGCGTCAACCCACACCCCCCTTACCGTTTCCACCTACCCCACCCCTTTAACTTCACGTCAGCTCCACGACGATGACGCAGACCTCGCCCTACGATCACTTTAGAGCCTAGCGCGTTTTCTCGGGTTTCTCACGGCAGTCCAAGACGCGCCAGACGACGACCACGTCTCCGTCCATTTTAAAGGTTTTGTTAGGGACAGGTCAAAAAAGCTGCCCCATTGAATTGACATCAACATAAACATTAACATGATCTTATGTATGAAGACGATTTCCATGGTGGACTTGCGGACGAATTCAGAGCGGATCGTACGGGAACTTAAACGGGGAGAACATATGATATTGAGCTACCGTGGCCAACCCCTGGCGGAACTCGTCCCTTCCCTCGCAGCGACAAAAAAAATGACCCCTTTGGCGGCATTGAACCAGGCCCAACTGCTCACGTCGCAGGACGCCCATTACGCCGAAAAAACTGAAGCCTATCTCCGTGAATTGCGCGAAGACCAAAAGGCTTGGGGTGAAAAAACGCCGGCGTGATCCATCTCGACGCAAATTACCTCATTTTGGGCGCACGCGTTTCCACGGCGGAAAACGCAAACTTGCAGCGCTGGCTGGCGCAGGGTGAGCG
>DASYOA010000290.1:0-3063 GCA_036008265.1 Opitutaceae bacterium | reverse complement strand
AACTCCACTCCCCTTCACTTAAAAATAAGTGACCATCAGTGCTCATCAGTGGTTAAAAACGGCCCGTCTTCACATAACCCGGCGCTCCGCGCCCACGCAGGATGGCTTTTTCAATCGAAATACTGTTTATTAGTGAGCGTATGCAAATGTCCACAAAGGCCCCGAGCGATGATTGGGTGGCGACGTTGGCCGAGTTCTTGTGCTCGCAGCCCGGAGTAAACGCGGTGCGGGTGGACGCCAGCTCGCACAAAGTCTCCGTGGCCACGATGGGCAATGTCGATGTGGCCGGGCTGGAGCAGAAACTCGCCGAGACCATTGCCGCGGTCGAGGCGCAGCTGGCCGCGCGCGCCACGGCCCAGGCGCCGGCCGGTTTCACCCTGCGGCAGGATGGCGGCGCGACCGTGCTGGGACGGCAGATGTGCGAGAACGCGGAAAAACTCTGGCTCTGGCGCGAGATGGAATGGCCCGAGATCACGACGGAAGAAACCGGGGGCGTGCCCGAGTGGAAGGAACTCGCCGTGCTGGCCACAATTTGCGGCGGATGCGGGCTGGCTGGTTTTGCGTCAGAACATCTTGCGCCCGGCATGCCGTGGCTGCATCGCGGATTTTACCTTGTGGCCTTGCTTACCGGCGGCTTCGACGCGGCGAAAGATTCCTGGGCCAACCTCAAGACGCTCAAGCTCGACATCCATTTTCTCATGCTGGCGGTGGCCATTGGCGCAGTCTGCATCGGCGCGTGGAGCGAAGCGGCGCTGCTGCTTTTCTTATTTACTGCTGCCGGCGCCATGGAGGAATTCGCCCTCGACCGCACGCAACGCGAGGTCAGCTCGCTGCTCAAATCCGCGCCGAAGCGCGCCACGCTGGCGCTGCCCGGTGGCGGCGAGCGAGAAATCGACGTGGCCGAGCTCGGCATCGGCGATCGCGTGCGGGTAAAACCCGGCGAAGCATTTTCGGCGGACGGCACCGTCGTCCACGGCAAGAGCGCCAGCGACGAGTCGGCGCTGACCGGCGAGGCCGTGCCCGTGCCGAAGGCGGATGGCGACATGGTCTTCAGCGGCACGATCAATTTGTGGGGCGCGGTCGAGTTCACGGTCGTGCGCCTGCCGAGCGAGAGCACGCTGCAAAAAATCATCCGGCTCATCCAGACCGCGCAGAAATTGAAGGCGCCGAGCGAACGCTTCACCGACAAATTCGGCACCGGCTACACGTACCTCGTCATCGGCGGCTCGCTCGCGATGTTTCTCATCTGGTGGCAGGGCTTTCATCTGCCGGCATTCCATAATACGCCGGAGACACGCTCGGCGTTTTATCGCGCGATGACGCTCATGGTCGTGGCCAGCCCGTGCGCGCTGGTGCTGTCGATTCCTTCGGCGGTGCTCGCCGCCATCGCGTGGGGGGCGCGGCACGGCGTGCTGTTCCGCGGCGGTGCCGCCATCGAAAAGCTGGCGGACATCGACACGGTCGCGCTCGACAAAACCGGCACGCTCACGACGGGCGAGCTGGCCGTCGTGGGTTGCGAAAGTTTTCCCTCCGGCCGCGATGGCGAGGTGATGGAGCTGGCCTGTGCGCTGGAGTCGAAGTCTCAGCATCCGATCGCGCGGGCGATCACGCGTTATGCGCGCGCCCACGGCGTACGCGAACTCGATGTCGCGGAATTTCGTTCGCTCACCGGCCAGGGTTTAACCGGCCGGCTCGACGGCGCAACGGTCCTGCTTGGCCGGCGCGAATTGCTCGAACACGGCCCGCTGGCGGATTGGGCGAGTGCGCTGCCGCCCGCCTCGGCCGAATTGAGCGAGGTGTGGGTCGTGGGCCGCGACCTGGTGGGCCGCGTGCTGCTGAAAGACCAAATTCGTGTTGAATCGAAAGGCGTCATCGCCGGGCTGCGCCGGCTGGGAGTAAAAACCATTATGCTTACCGGTGATCGCCGGCACGCGGCCGACGCCGTCGCGCGCGAGCTCGGGCTCGACGAGGTAAAATCGGGTTTATCTCCAGAGGACAAAGTGGCGGCCATCCAGGCATTACGCGCCGAAGGTCGCAAAGTAGCGATGGTGGGCGATGGCGTGAATGATGCGCCGTGCCTCGCCGCCGCCGATGTCGGCGTGGCCATGGGCGCCCGCGGCAGCGATGCCGCGCTCGAGCAGGCCGAGGTGATCCTGATGCACGACCGCATCGAAAATTTTTTGGCGGCGCAGCGCCTGAGCCGCCGCGCGCGCGTCATCATCCGGCAAAATCTCGCCATCGCGCTCGGCGTCGTGAGCGTCATGGTGATTACCACGATCGCCGGCGCGGTGCCGCTTGCGGTCGGCGTGGCGGCCCACGAAGGCAGCACGGTCGTCGTCTGTTTAAATTCGCTGAGGCTGCTGTTTGGGAAAAACAGGTAGGTTTTTCGGACGAACATTCAACATCCAACGCCCAACATCCAACGACGGACGCTGAAATTCGAAGTCTAAAATCTGAGATCTCTGACTTGGACGTTGAATGTTGAATGTTGGAAGTTGAATGTTCGCGGAGCTCACTCCGCGATCCAAACGGTATCTCCCGTCCGCACTTCTTCGTAGAGTTCGATGATGTCGAGGTTGCGCAGGAGGACGCAGCCCGCGCTTTGCGGCTGGCCGATGCGGTCTTCGCGGTTGGTGCCATGGAGGTAGATGTAGCGTCCGTGGCTGTCCACCTCGCCGCCTGAATTCACGCCGGGCTCGAGGCCGCGCAGCCAGAGGATGCGGGTGGTGATAAGGTTTTCCGTGTCGATTTCGTCCGGATGAAATTCGTTGAAGTGCCGGCCGGTGGGCACGCGGGATTTGAAGACCATGCCGGGCGGCTGGTCGGCGCCGATTTTTTCCGCGATGGCGTGCAGGCCGCGCGGCGTGCCGAGGGAGCCCTTGATATTGGAAGGTGGCCGGCGCGAGGTGGATACGGGATAACTGCGCACGAGCACGCCGCCGCGGTAGAACTGCAGCGTCTGGCTGCCGATGCGCACGGCAAGAATGCGCTCTGCGGGCTTGATGCCGAGGGCGTCGCATGCTTTTGTGACCTGTTCCAAAGGAGTCTCCATCTGTGAAAAAT
>DASYOA010000289.1:0-7052 GCA_036008265.1 Opitutaceae bacterium | reverse complement strand
TCGCCCTGGGCAAGAGCCTCGCCGCAGCCAACCAAAGCGGCTACCTCAAGGCACTCTGGACCATTCTCGATGCCCACGCGGTGCAATTGATCATCTGCTGCATCATGATCGGCCTTGGCGCCGGTCCGATCAAAGGCTTCGGCGTCACCCTCGCCATCGGCGTGCTTTCGACGCTGTTTTCCGTGCTGATCACCTCCCACCTGGTGATGGAGCTCATCATCGAATCCGGCTTCGTGAAAAAAATCACGATGAACCGCCTGTTGAAGGACATCCAAGTCGATTTCATCCGCTACGGCAAAGCCGCCTTCCTTGGCGGCTGGCTGCTCGTTTTCATCGGTGTTAGCTATGTGATCTACCAAGGACCGAAGATCTACGGCATTGATTTCGCCGGCGGCGATATGATCAATGTGCAATTCAAGCAGCAGCCCGATGCAGCGAAGATTCGCGCGGTCGCCAAGGCCAACGGTGTCTCGGATATCAACATTACGGCCGTCAATTCCATCGGCGGCGGCGGACAGGCGCTCAACATCGAGACGCCCGAAGGCAAAGCCGATGTCGTATTCGGCGCGTTGCAAACCGCCTTCCCGCAAGCCGGCCTTGAAAAGATCGGTGAAAGCCACATCGGTGCCTCCATCGGCAAGGAGATCGAGCTCAATGCCCTGCTCGCCGTCGGCGTTTCCATGGCCACGATCCTGGTCTACATCGCCTTTCGCTTTGAATTCGGCTTCGGCGTCGGTGCGATGGTTTCTACCCTGCACGACATCCTGATGACCATTGGTATTTTTGTGCTCACCGGCCACCAGTTTTCCGCGCCGATGGTCGCCGCGATCCTGTGCATCGCCGGCTACTCGATCAATGAAACCGTTGTGGTCTTCGACCGTATTCGCGAGGAATTGAAGCTCAATCCCAATGGCTCACTGCGCGATGTCATCAATGCCGCGATTCGAAAGGTGTTCGCGCGCACGATCATGACGGCCTCAACGACCTTTCTCGCCGCGCTCGCGCTCTTCCTCTTTGGCGGCGGCGTGCTCCACGATATTTCCTTCACCTTCCTCGTCGGCATTGTCACCAGCACGTTTTCGGCGATCTTCGTGGCCTCGCAAGTGTTCTACTACTGGCACAAGGGCGACCGCAAACACGTCGAGGCGCACTCCGATATCGCGCCGAAATACGAGTGGCAGGGCGCCAGCCGCGCCTCGCGATAAGTCAATCGTACAGACTGCACCCCATGCGCTGGACCTACACGCCGCTCCCCGCTGCGAAGGTCGAGGCGCTCGGCCGCAGCGCCGGCGTCAGCCCGGTGCTGGCCGAGCTGCTCCTGCGCCTCGATTTGCCGGAAGCCGGTGCGGTGGAAAAATTCCTCCGGCCCGCGCTTGCCGGGCTGGCCGACCCGTTCCTGCTGCAAAACCTCGATGCCGCGGTGGCACGCCTGCGCGCGGCCCTGACGAATGGCGAAGATATCGTCGTGCTCGGCGACTACGACGTGGACGGCGTCACCAGCACGGCCCTGCTCGTGAGCATCCTGCGGCGCTTTGGCGCCAACCCGCGCTTCATCGTGCCGCGCCGCATGGAAGACGGTTACGGCCTTTCGCGCAGCGCCATCGATCGCGCGCTGGAGCAGGGAAAACCGCGCCTGTTCATCGCGCTCGATTGCGGCACCAACTCCCACGAGGAGATCGCCTATCTCTACGCCCAGGGCGTCGATGTCCTCGTCATCGACCACCATCGCTCGAAGGAGCATCCGCCCGGGCAGGGGCTCCTCATCAATCCGCACGTCAACGCCTGCACCGACGGCGCGGACGCCGCCTGGCGGCATCTCTGCACCGTCGGACTCGTCTTCAAGCTCGCCCACGGCCTGCTTAAGCAGCTCCGCGCGGAAAAGCATCCGGTCGCGCTCGGCATCAAGCTCAGCGACTATCTCGATCTGGTCGCCCTCGGCACGGTGGCCGACCTCGTGCTGCTCACCGGCGAGAACCGGATCCTCGCGTGCCACGGCTTGAAAATCCTGCAGGCCGCCGCGCGACCCGGCCTGCGCGCGCTCATGCAGGTCGCCGGCGTGAAGACCAACCAGGAGATTTTGCCGGTGGATGTTTCCTACCGCCTCGGCCCGCGCATCAACGCCAGTGGCCGCCTGGCCGACGCCGCGCTCTCGGTCGAGCTGATGCTCAGCGAGGATGAAAAATTTTGCTCTGACACCGCTCAGGCGCTCGATGCCTTCAACCGCGAACGGCAGGACATCGAGCGCGCGATCACGGAAGAGGCGGAGCGGATCATCGAGAAAGACTTTGCCGACGCGCCCGGCGTCGTGCTCTTCGGCGAGAACTGGCATCCCGGCGTCGTCGGCATCGTCGCCGGCCGCGTCTCGCGCAAATACCACCGTCCCTGCATCGTGCTGGGCAACGAGGCTGGCCTGGCCAAGGGCTCCGGCCGCAGCGTGGACGGCATCAACCTCGTGGAAATCCTCGGCACTTGCGACGAACACCTCACCAGTTGGGGTGGCCATCCGATGGCGGTCGGCATTTCATTGCCGCCGGAAAAAATTGGCGCTTTCCGCGCGCAGTTTGCCGACGCCGTGCGCACTGGCGGCGGGCCCCTGGTCGAACCCCACCTTGAAATTGCCGCCTGGCTCACGCCCACGGAGGTGAATGGAATGCTGATGGACGAGCTGGCGGTGATGCATCCCTACGGCCAGGGCAATCGCGAGCCGGTTTTCGGCCTGCGCAACGTCGTGCTGTCCGCGCCGCCCGAGGTGTTCAAGGGGCAGCACTTTCGTTTCCAACTCGCGGCCGGGCCCGGCCACCACCTCTACGGCGTGGCGTGGAAAATGGCCCACCGGCTGCCGCCCGCCGGCGTGTTGCTCGACCTCGCGGTCGAACTGTCGTGGAATTATTTCAACCATCGCAAGCTGCTGCAGCTCACGCTGGTCGACTGGCGTCTCGCCAGCAAGTGACAGGGATCAAAGGCCAAGTAACAATTAACAGGTAGCAAGTATCAGGAGTATGTCCGCAGCGTGCTCTTGTCACTTGTTACCTGTCACTTGATACTTAATGCCATTTTCTCTTGCACCCGGCGCGCAAACTTTGCTTGTTCTCGCCTTCACTTCTGCACCCGTAGCTCAACTGGATAGAGCGCCAGACTACGAATCTGGAGGTTGGGGGTTCGACTCCCTCCGGGTGCACCAGCTTTCGCCATGCGAAAGCTGCCCTGCGTAGCTCGAAGAGCGAAGCAGGGCAGTGTCGGAATTGGGATTGAGCAGGGTTGCGGCTTTGGCACGATTGGCTCTGTGCCCACTGCGTCCTCCGTGTTGATAAGAAACAACCTGTTCACCAAGGAAGCGCATCAAAACATAAGGTTGCTGCGATTAGAAGGACGGTCGTTTTGAAATCATGTCCTCAATGAATGAACTGCCTCCTCGCGTGACGGCCCGCCCTTGCGCAGTCATTGGCGCCATTATCGCACTGCTCGTGCTGTTCGTGGGGTTTTGCGTGGGATCCGGGTGGAACACCTCGCCGACGTTTGACGAACCGTTTTTTATCGGGGCTGGATATTCTTTTCTCAAGGGCGATGTACACGCACAGCCCACCGGGAACCTTGTCTTGGCGGAAAAGTGGGTCGCCCTGCCGTTGCTCGCGATGAAGATCGAGCAGCCGACGGAACAAGAGTATCACGTGGCGGAGACACAGTTGCGCAATGCCTACTGGCTTTCGCTTTTTCGGAGCAGAGAGAGCATGTTTGCCCGGCTGCGGGCCGCGCGGGCGATGAATACCTTGCTCGGGGTGGCCTTGGCCCTGGTGGTGTTTTTTTGGTCGCGACGGCTGCATGGCGCCGGGGCGGGTTTGATCTCCCTGGCCTTTTGCTGTTTGTGCCCGGTGGTCATCTCCAACAGCGGGCTGGCCACGACCGACATCGCTGTGACGCTCTTCTTTTCGCTGGCGGTTTGGTCCTGCTGGACATTGCTCCATCGGATCTCGGTCGGAACCGTCCTGTGGTGCGGCCTGGCGGTTGGCGGACTGATGGCCACGAAACTTTCCGGGGTGCTGATCGTGCCCATCGCCATCCTGATGCTGGCGGCAAAATTGGGGCTGCGCCATCCTGTGACCGTGGCGCTTCCCGGCCGCGCTGCGCGGGAAGAGACTCCTGCATCACGGCAGTTTTTCTTACTGGTCTCCGCCGCCATGGCGGCAGCCTTGGTGGCTTATTTCACCCTGTGGGCGGCCTTTGGGTTTCACTATTCTTTTGGGATGCAGACACCCGCCGGTTCCTATCACTGGTATCTTTTCGAGGGGCAACCCGAAGGGCTGGTTTCAAACTATGTCGCATGGTGCCGGGAATTCCGGCTTTTCCCGGAGCACTTTTTGATCGATGTCCGGTTGCTGGGCCTGACCATCCTCCATCACCGGGAATTTCTTTCGGGCCAGTATTCCCAGGCGGGCTGGTGGTATTTTTTCCCCGTGGCGTGGTTTTTCAAAACCCCCATATCGTTCCTGATCGCTGTGCTGGCCGGCCTGATCGTGGTGTTGCAGGCCTGCCGGCAGCGATCGGTTAAAGCGGCCGCAGATGCCGCGGCGGCCACCGCCATCAATTTTTATGAGTTCACGCCGCTGGCGGTGCTGTTTGCCGTCTATCTTGGCGTAACGATGGCCGGCACCGCGAATATCGGCATTCGCCATTTGCTGCCGGTCTATCCCGTGTTGTTTATCCTGGCCGGTGTGCTGGCCCGAGACCAGCGGTGGGGGTGTCGGTCGGGTCCGGTGCTGGCGGGTGCGCTGATTGTGTGGTCGGCTGGTGAGGTCTGGTCGGTCTATCCGCAAACGCTGGCTTATTTCAATGAATTCGCCGGCGGCCCAAAGCATGGCTACCGCATCCTGGTGGACAGCTCCTATGAGTGGGGGCAGGATTTGCCCGCGGTGGAAAAATGGATCGCCCGCCGGGCCGGCCAGCCCGGGCCCAAGCCGCCGGTCTATTTTTCTTATTTCGGGAGCGGAGTGCTCAGCGTGTTCAAATTGGATGAGGTGGTTATGCTGCCCTCATGGTTCGATCAGCCGAGAAGTTTCAAACTCACCCTCAAGCCGGGGACATATATTATCAGCGCCACCATGCTGGAGTCGGTTTATAACCACGTTGCCTTTGGGCCGTGGCGCGATTCCTACGAAAGCGAATATCAGAATCTGGCCTCAGTGATTGCCCAAATAGGGCAATCGCACGATTCCGCTGCCTTTGCCCAACTCACCAAGACCGGGGCCATTCAACGTTACGATGAACTCAGGTTGGGCCGGCTTTGTGCCTACCTGCGGAAACGCGAGCCCGATGAACGCATCACCTACGGCGTATTCGTGTATGAATTGAACCAAGCCCAGCTGGACGAGGCGCTGTTGGGCCCCCCGGCTGAACTTTGATCTAAGTAGAGGGTTGTATATTTGGGCAAATGACGGTGTGGAGTAAGTGGTGGAACATAGCGGTATGGGGCGAGTCGCAAGAACGAGACGCCCGGCCAACACGGAAGTTGCAACCTTATCGTTCATCGTGCGAGACCCCAGTATTAGAATCTATCTATTAGCCTTGTTTACCTTGTTGTGGCCGGCACTTGCCGCAGCGGAGCCGCCGGAAAATCAAAGCGACGGCCCGGTCGTGAAAATGGATGCGATCGAAGTGAAATCGGATCCTTTCCGGAGCCTCGGCGCCCACGGGCTAATTTCCGCCAGCCTGTTCAGTCGGATGCAAATGAAAGCCACGTCGGTCAATCCGGGTTCACCTGCGGCCAAGGCTGGTTTGCGCGCGGGCGATGAATTTATTGAATTTGGCGGGAAGCCGATCGGTGTTCATACGCTATTTTCGTTTAAAGCGCTCGTGAAGGATGCCGTCGCTCACGGCACCTCATTTAATTGCGTGGTTCGCGCGGCACCGGGAGCGGAATCGCGTTCGATCGTCATTAAAGCGATGATCGAACCAAAGCACCGATGGCTGCCGGTGGAGAATATGCCGCGAGCGCCTCAATCAACGCGCGATCCATTGCCCCATTCGCCCGACGACGCCATTGTCGAGGAAACATGGCATGATTGCGACCGGGCCACGCCGCAGGCTGCGTTGGAGAGTCTTTTTTGGAAGTTAGCCCGAGGCGACACTGACGGCATTGCAGGAATGATCGAGGTCTCGGGCGATGCGCAATCGGCGCTTTCTGCAATCTATGCATCCCTGCCGGATCCTGGACGCCACTATTATGAAGGGCCTGAAAGGATGCTGGCTGCTTTTGTGGGCAAGGAGGATCTGCCGCGGTGGATTCGGATTCGCAGCATCTCTTTAGATGGAACTGACGAGGCGACGCTTGACGTTGAGCTGCAGTTTTGGGATGATTACGAGCATCGCCAGCTACGGAGAGAATTCCTGTTCCATCGAGAGGCAGATGGATGGAAATGGACCCCATCAAAGGATTCGATCGATAAATACGCCGAATATTACCACGAAGCTCGGTTTGAAATAGCGCCGCCCGATGCCGTTCCTGTGATTGCATGGTTCTTCCATTCCAATTAACTTACCTTTCCATGAGAGCGGCCTCCAAACCTCGAAGCGCACGGGTTGGGCCAGGGAAAGCACGGCAAAAACATGCCCTAATCGTCGCGCTAACAATTTTTGTTGCGGTTACCGTCGATGAGTACGCCGCGGATCAATCCTTTGAAGCACTCGCGCCTTCTCTGAATTCGTCGATTCGTGCCCCGTTTCCCGATCAGGCAAATTCAAGTCCGCCTGCTGGGAACAGTGCGCAGGTTGACCGTAAGAATCCCATGGGAACGGCAACTCCATCATTCCTGGACATCCAATTAAAGGGAAACACTTCACTCGGCTTCAAAAGCAAGCCCGAAGAGCCGGTTGTTCGCTTGCCTGAGTTCAACGTGACGGCCCAAGGATATTCCAACTTGGAACACCAACTCAATCAAATCGACAAAAGCATCGCCCATGAACAATCGCTCTCGGTTCCAGACAAACTGGATCTGATGTTGAATGGTGGTAAGATTTTACCCCGGTGGATTGTGTTTGGGGAAGAGACTGCAGGGAAG
>DASYOA010000288.1:0-6721 GCA_036008265.1 Opitutaceae bacterium | reverse complement strand
GTTACCTTGAGGCTTACCTGCGCGCGCTCGCCGCCGAAATGCCCAACCCGCGCGCGCGCCTGCACGCCGGCATTCTCACCCTGCTTGAAACATTGCACCACCGCGCCGACCTCGCCCAGGGCCTGCTCACCGGCAACCTCCAGCGCGGCGCCCGCATCAAGCTCGAGCAATTTTCCGTCTGGCATTATTTTGAGTTTGGCGCCTTCGCCGACGACAGCTCGCAGCGCAACGATCTCGGCCCGCACGCCCTGCGCCGCGCCCGCGAACGCCACGGCGTCGAGTTCCCGCCCCAGCGCGTCTTTATCATCGGCGACACGCCCTGGGATATCGAGTGCGGCAAGGTCATCGGCGCAAACACCATCGCCGTCGCCACGGGAAGTTTTTCCGTCGAGCAACTCCGCGCGCACGCACCCACCGCCGTGTTTGCCGATTTCAACGACACCGAAGCCTTTATCCGCGCCATCGACGCCCCGTAAGCGAATTCACTGCGACGTGCGGCTCTCGAGCGCGGTGACTTTTCCGGCCGCGAAAATTACGCGCAATTTGTCATCGTAGCGGTCGCCGCCCGTCGTCACGCCCACGCCCGCGCCATACGCCGACGAGCCGCCCGCCGAGCCAAAGCCGAACCCGAAGCTGAACGCCGGCCGGTTGTCGCGATACGCCCACACCTCCGTCGTGCCCTGCGCGATCATGCGCGTATATTTGCGGTCGGGCTCGCCCAGCGCCATGAATACCTGCGCCGGCGTGAAACCAAGGTCCACCTGCTTGGCGCGCACCTTCTGCTGCACGGCGGGCGGCCACGAGTCGAACGCAGGCTGGTCCCTGGCGATGCGCGAATCAACGTTCGAGCAACCCGCGAAGGCCAGCGCCACCAGCACCAGAAAGAGTGATTTTGTTTTCGCCATGGGGTAAAAAAAAGTTGCCGGCTGAAACCTGCGCGTAACTATTGACCTCCGCAACCCGCCACAGTTTCCCTTTCCTTCTTCGTTCATGAAAAAATTCACCATTGCCATCGGCTCCGACCATGCCGGCTTTGCCTATAAGGAAATCTTCAAAGCCATGCTCCTGGCCGAGGGCCATACGGTGCGCGACTTCGGCACAGACCACGAAACCCCGCCCTCCGATTATCCCGATTTCATCCGCCCCGTGGCCGAAGCCGTCGCGCACGGCGAGTTCGAACGCGGCATCGTCCTCGGCGGCTCGGGCAACGGCGAAGCCATCGTCGCCAACCGCGTGCGCGGCGTCCGCTGCGGCCTCTGCTGGAACGAGCAAACGGCCATTTGGAACCGCGCCCACAACGACGGCAACTGTCTCTCCATCGGCCAGCGCACCGTCTCGCCGGACGAAGCCATCAAGATATTGAAAGCCTGGCTCGTCACCGAGTTTGAAGGTGGCCGCCACCTCGCCCGCATCAAAAAAATCGATCCGTGACGCGCGCCGCCTGATCTTCGCCCGCCGGTTGAAGTTTTCTGGTTTTTAAGTGATGTCAGCGCGCGACCTTTAGTTGCCCATCACATGATCTACCGCCGCCTCGGCTCCTCCGGCCTGCAAGTCTCCGCGCGCTCCTTCGGCGCGTGGGTCACCTTCGGCTCGCAGATTGGCGATCCCCTCGCCGAAAAACTCCTGCACACCGCCTACGACGCGGGCATCAATTTTTTCGACAACGCCGAGTCCTACGCCGACGGCCAGGCCGAGATGGTCATGGGAGCAATCCTGAAAAAATCCGGATGGCTCCGTTCGAGCTACCTCGTCTCGAGCAAGGCCTTTTTCGGCGCCGACGGCGAACGCCCGAACCAAACCGGCCTTTCGCGCAAACATCTCGTCGAAGCCTGCCACGGCGCGCTCCGCCGCCTGCAGGTCGATTACCTCGACCTCTTTTTCTGCCACCGGCCCGATCCCAGCGTACCCATCCTCGAAAGCTGCCGGGCCATGCACGACCTCATCGTGCAGGGCAAAGTCCTCTACTGGGGCACGAGCGAATGGCCCGCCGCCCAGCTCACCGAAACCTACCGCCTCTGCGCACAGCACAATCTCCACCCGCCCACGATGGAGCAGCCACAATACAACCTTTTCCATCGCGCCCATTTTGAAAAAGAGCTCGCTCCGCTCTGCCGCGAGCACGGCCTCGGCACCACCATCTGGTCGCCGCTCGCCAGCGGCCTGCTCACCGGCAAATACACCCAGGGTATCCCACCCGACTCGCGCCTCAACGTCCCCGGCGTCGCCTGGCTCAAGGCCCGCTTCACCCAACAAAAACTCGCCGTCGTGCCCAAGCTCGCGGTGATCGCGCAGGAACTCGGCACCACGCTGCCGCGCCTCGGCCTCGCCTGGTGCCTGAAAAACGAAAACGTCAGCACCGTCATCCTCGGCGCCTCGAAGGTCGGGCAGCTCGAGGAAAATCTCGGCGCGCTCGATGTCGTCGATAAACTCACGCCCGCCGTCCTCAAGCAAATCGACCGGCTTTCCGGTTCGGTCTCGGAGTGAGCCACGGTCCAGTCCAGAGCTGAGAGCCAAGGATCCAGAGCAGGGAGGGCAGAAATGAAAATATTACGATGGCCAGGTCTCAGGAATTTGCTTGGAAAGAGGTCCGGCTCTGGACTCTTAACTCTCAGCTCTCAACTCTTCCCCTCCCCATGCGCCTGACCTACTTCGGACACTCGTGTTTTCTGGTCGAGGTTCCAAATGCCCGACTGGTGCTCGATCCGTTTTTCACCGACAACCCCCTGGCGCCCTGCCGCGCCAGCGACATCAAATGCGATTACGTGCTCTGCACGCATGGCCACGACGACCACATCTGCGACGCGCTGGAAATTTCGCAGCGCAACGAGGCGCCGATCATCGCCAATTTTGAAATCACCGAGTTCTTCGCCGCGCAGGGCGCCAAGACCCACGGCCTCAATCCCGGCGGCGGCTACAATTTCCCTTTCGGCCGGGTGAAGCTCACGCTCGCTTTCCACAGTTCCAGCTCCATCGAGAACGGCCGCATCACCTACCTCGGCGAGCCCTGCGGCCTGCTCATCGATGCCGGCGGTAAAAAACTTTACGACGCCGGGGATACCGCGCTTTTCAGCGATATGCAGCTCATCGGCCGCGCCGGCCTCGATGCCGCGCTGCTCCCCATCGGCGATAATTTCACCATGGGCCCGGCCGACGCGCTCGATGCCCTCGACTACCTTAAACCCAAGGCCGGCGTACCCATCCACTACAACACCTGGCCGGTCATCCAGCAGGACGCGGAAAAATTTGCCGCCGATGCCGCCGTCCGCGGCCACAAGGTAATTGCGTTAAAACCGGGTGAAACGCTGGGCATTTGATGAATCTTACTCGAACCACGGATTCGAAATGTTGATACTGCGCAAAGCTAATTGAATCCAAACCCCCGAAACTAACAGCTGTTTCGAATCTATGAACAACGACCTCGTGGGATACTACTCACAGCGCGCAAACGAATATGAACGCATTTATGCCAGGCCGGAGCGACAGGAAGACTTAGGCCGTTTGCGGGATCGTCTCGGAAGTTTTTTTGAGGGTGACCACGTTTTGGAGGTGGCCTGCGGCACCGGATATTGGACCGAGGTGGTCGCCCGCTCGGCCCACTCCATCTTCGCCACCGATATCACGGAAAAGGTCCTGGCCATCGCCAAGACCAAGGATTTCCGGGGAGCCGCGGTGGAGTTTCACCAAGCCGATGCCTATGCTTTGCCGAAATTCGATGGATTGTTTAACGCGGGATTCGGCGCCTTCTGGTGGTCGCACATTCCCAAGGCAAGGATCCAGGAATTCCTGACCAGTTTTCATTCCCATTTGGCGCCAGGCGCCAAGGTCGCTTTCATCGACAATCGTTACATCGAAGGGAATAGCACCCCGATTTTCCGCGCGGGTGAAGAGGCAGACACCTATCAAATGCGGACCTTGCAGGACGGCAAACTGCACAAAGTCCTCAAGAATTTCCCTTCGCCCGAGGAGCTGAAAACGACCATCGGGGATATGGGAATCCACGTTGAGGTCACCCTCTTCGACTACTATTGGCTGCTGTCCTATCAGACCAATTAGGCTGCGCGCTGCCCCGGCTGCCGTCACACGAATTCGCGCCTGATCGCGATTTTCCTTTGCCCACATCGCGTCGCTTGCTCAGCGTGGCGTGTTTCTGGACATGGCCTTCCCCAAACCTCCTGCCATTCTCGCTTCGCACGACCTGCGCATTGCCGAGTTGGACCAATCTCCCGCCGAAACCTTGCTCCGCATCTACGCGTGGATACAGCTCGCCCGAAAGACCGACAACCGTTTCCTCGACCTCTTCCGCCAGGGCCTCATCAAGGGTACCGTCGCCGGCGGCCAGGGTAACGAGGGCCTGATCGTCCCGCTCGCCCTCCTCGCGGACAAAGCCATCGACGTCACCTGTTTCAGCCACCGCGGTCTTGGCGGGCATCTCATCTGGAGCGGCCACCTCTGCGACCACATCAACCAATATTTGGCCAACGCCGACAGCTACACCAAGGCGCGCGAAGGCAATATCCACCACGGCGACCCGAAGAATCGGTCGCTGCCCATGATCTCCCACCTCGGCGCGATGCTGGGCCCCGTGCTCGGCACAACCGATGGGCAGCGCCGCCTCGGCCGGCCGGCGGTCGGTTTTGCCTTTTTTGGCGACGGCGCTTCCAGCACCGGCGATGTGCACGAGGCGCTCAACCTCGCCTCGCTCCTTTCGCTGCCGGTGATCTTTGTCCTCGAGAACAACCGTTACGCCTACTCTACGCCTGTGAGCGAGCAGTTCGCCGCCGGCACCGAGTTGTGGCGCCGCGCCGCCGGCTATGGCATGGAGGGCTTTTCGCTCGATGCGACGAACGTCGAAACCACCACGCGCACCCTCGCCGCCGCCATCGACAAGGTTCGCAAAACCTCGCGCCCGATCCTGATCGAGGCGCAAACCCTGCGCCTGCGCGGGCACGCCGCTTACGATACGTGCGACTATCTCAAGCCCGGCGAAAACGATGAGTTTTTAACTCGCGATCCGCTGCCGAAATTTCGCGCCCAGGTCGCCACGCTGCTTGGCATCAAGCGCCTCGACGAGCTCGACGCCGAGCTCGAGACTTTCCTTGAAGCTAGCGTGAAAATCTCGCTCGCGGTGCCGCGCCCCGATCCCGCCGGCATGGAAGCCGACGTCTTTGCCCCACCCACGGCGCCGCTGCCGTGGAAACCCGAGCCGGCCCAGCCGGAAATGCTGAACCTCGCGCAAGCGCTCAACCACGGGCTCCGGAAAATTTTGGCCGAGCGCCCCGAATCCCTGATCATTGGCCAGGACATCGCCACCTATGGCGGCGCCTTCAGGGTCACGGAAGGCCTGCTCAAGGACTTTGGCCGGCCGCGCGTGCTCAATACCCCCCTGGCAGAGAGCGCCTGCACCGGCTACGCCATCGGCCTCGCGCTCAACGGCCACCACCCCATCGAGGAATTTCAGTTTGCCGATTTCTCCACCGAGGCCGTGACGCAGATCACGCTCAACGCCGCCACCATGTATTTCCGCTCCGGTGCGGCCTGTCCCCTCATGCTGAGGCTGCCTTGCGGTGCGGTTGGCCTCGGTTCATTCCACTCGCAGGAACTCGAGTCGCTTTTTCTCTGCATGCCCGGCCTCAAGGCGCTCTACCCAAGCACGCCGCAGGACGCTTTCGACGCCGTGCTCGCCGCCTACGAGGACAACAACCCCGTGCTGCTCTTCGAGCACAAGGCGCTCTACCGCCGCGGGCGCGCGCCCGTCGTGTGGAATCCGCGTTATCGCGAGGTCTGGCGCCCGCGCCACGTGCGCCTGGGCGATTTCGCCACGTTCGTCACCTATGGCGAGATGATCCACCTCGCCGAGGATGCGACCGCCTATTTCGCCAGCGAATACGAACGCACGTTCGATCTCTTCGACCTGCGCTGCCTTTCGCCGCTGCAGCTCGACGAGATCGAGGCCTCGCTGGCGCGCACCCACCGCCTCATCGTGCTGCACGAAGGCCGGCGCACGCACGGCTTTGGCGCCGAACTGGTCTCCCGCCTGACCGAAAGCCATTTCTTCTCATTGGAAGCCCCGCCGCTGCGCATCACGTCGCTCGACCTGCCCGTGCCCTTTGCGCCCGAGCTCGAACACGCCTTCCGCCCGAACAAGGAAACCGTCATCGCCCAAATCGCCGCCTGGATGGGCTGAGTAATTTCTCCAACCTTCAACGATCATGCCGACCAAAGCTAAAATTACCAAAGCCTCCTGGGCCGCCATCCGCCTCTTCGCCATGGATGTGGACGGTATTCTCACCGATGGCACCGTCATCATCCATTCCGACGGGGGTGAATCAAAGACTTTTTCCATCCTCGACGGCCTGGGCCTCGTGCGCTGCCGCGAGGCCGGCCTCGCGCTCGCCTGGATTTCCGGGCGCTCGTCCGGCGCCTCCGCCACGCGCGCCGCCGAGCTGAAAATCCCGCACCTCATCCAGGGCCGCATCGACAAGCTCACCGCGCTGAAGGAGCTGGCCACCTACCTCAACCTCGCGCCCGCCCAAGTTTGCTACATGGGTGACGACGATATCGATGCGGCGGCCCTCCGCTGGGCCGGCATCAGCGTCACCGTGCCCACCGCCATGCCCGCCGCGCGGGCGGCCGCACGCTACACCACCCGCCTGCCCGCGGGCCGCGGCGCCGTGCGCGAAATTTGTGAACATCTGCTCGCCGCCCGCGGTCTCAAATTTCC
>DASYOA010000287.1:0-6720 GCA_036008265.1 Opitutaceae bacterium | reverse complement strand
CGCACGCCGCCTCGCCAAAAAATTCTGGCCCGGTCCCCTCACCCTCGTGCTGCCGAAAAAATCCTCCGTGCCCGCGATCGTGACCGCCGGCTTGCCCAGCGTAGCCATCCGCATGCCGCGGCATCCACTCATGCGCCGCCTGCTGCGCCGGTGCGAACTACCGCTGGCCGCGCCCAGCGCGAATCCCTTCGGCTATGTGAGCCCGACCACCGCCGAACATGTCCGTGCCGGCCTGGGCCGGAAAATCCGCTTCATCCTGGACGGCGGTCCAACCACCATCGGGTTGGAATCGACCATCGTGGACGTGCGTAATCCGCGGCGGCCGCGGCTGCTGCGCCCGGGCGCCATCTCCCGCGAACAGATCGAGGCCACCCTCGGTAAAAAATTATCTTCGGCCGGCAAGCGCATGCGACCAAAAGCTCCCCTGCCCGCCCCGGGTTTGCTGGCCCGCCATTACAGCCCGCGTACGCCGCTGGTTCTGCACAAAAAAATCTCCGCCTCGCTCGCCGCCAAAAGCGGCGCGGAAGAGGCGTGGCTTTTCTTCGCGCAGCCGAGCGGGCTGACCGGCCCGAACATTTTCTGCCTCGACGCCCACGGAGATGCCCCTCGGGCTGCACGCAAGTTGTTCGGGCTATTGCGCAAATTGGACGAGTTTGGGTTCAAAAAAATCCACGCCGAACTGGCCCCCGGCCGCGGACTCGCGGAAGCGATCAACGACCGGCTCGGCCGCGCCGCGGGCAGGGGTTAACTTTGCCTGATGAGTTTGTGGGCGGGGTGCCCTCACCCCGCGATCGCCCTTACTGCGGGGTGAGGGCACCCCGCCCACATCAATCCACTGTTATCAAAAGGGCCCCTTCCCCATCCGCGTCCATCCGCGTGAATCTGTGGTTAAAACTCCTCAGCGGTTCAGCACGGATTTCAGTTCCGCCAGCACGCGCTCGTTTTGCGCGCGCTGGCCCACGGTGATGCGCAGCCACTCCGGCAGCCCGTAAGGTTTGAGCGGCCGCACGATCACACCGCGCCGCTGCAGCGCCTCGAACACCCGCGCGCCGTCGCCGACTTTCACCAGGATAAAATTCGCCACGCTCGGCACGAACTCCAATCCCAGCGCGCGAAATCCCGCCTCGAGCTGACGCAACCCGGCGCGATTTTCTTCCGCGCATTTTTTGGTGAACTCACGGTCGTCCAGCGCGGCGAGCGCGGCGACCTGCCCAATGGCGTTCGCGTTGAACGGCTGCCGCACCCGGTTGAGCAGGGTGATGAACTCCGCGCTGCCGTAGCCGTAGCCCACGCGCAGCGACGCCAGTCCGTGGATTTTTGAAAACGTCCGCAGGCAGATCACATTTCGTCCCTCACGGATGAGCGGCCGCAAGTCCGGAGCGTTTTCCAAAAATTCCGCGTAGGCCTCGTCGAAGGCGAACACCACGTGCTCCGGCAGCCCGCGCACGAACGCCGTGATCTCCGCCTCGGTATTGGCCGTGCCCGTGGGATTGTTCGGGCTCGGCAGAAAAACGAGCTTGGTTCTTGGTGTCACCGCGCGCGCCATCGCCGCGAGATCGTGCCGAAAATTTGCCAGCGGCACCTCGACCGGCTTCGCGCCAAACAGCAGCACCACGAGCTTGTACACCGCAAACGCCGGCACGCCCATCACGACCTCGTCGCCCGGCCCCAGCAGCACATGTCCCAGCAGCTCGATAATTTCGTTCGAGCCGTTACCGACCACAAACTGGCCGGCCTCCAGCCCGTAAGCCGCCGCCAGCTTCTGCCGCAGGGCAAAACATCCGCCGTCCGGATATAAACTTCCCTGTTCCAGCGCGCGCCGCGCCGCCTCGACCGCGCGGGGCGAAGGCCCGAACGGATTTTCATTCGAAGCCAGCTTGATGATACCCGCGGGATCCAGCCCCAGCTCGCGCGCCACGTCCTCAATGGGCTTGCCCGGTTCGTAAACCGGCTGCGTCAGCACCGATGGCTTGACCAAGGACTCAATCTTCATCCAGACACCACAACACAAATCAACCTCCGGGCAAAAGCCTTTTATGCAAGCCCATGTCCTTGGTCATCGGTCATTCGTCATTGGTCATCAATCGTGGAGGGCTGGTAGTTAGTGGTTGGTAATTGGTATTTGGCGGGCGGAATTTCAGTGCCCTGTCCTTTGCTGTAGGCCGGGCGCAGAAAAATCCTGTAGGCCAGCGCCGCCACCTGCCCACCCACCAGCGGCGCGAGCACGTAAACCGTCAGCCAGCCCCAGCCATTGGCCGTGAACGGCACGGCACCCCAGCCCGCCAGCGCGCTCCAAATCCGCGGGGCCAGGTCGCGCGCCGGGTTGAACGCCGCCTGCGTCAGCGGCGCAAGCAGCGAAATGAGCGCCGTCACCGTCAACCCGATCATGGCCGGCGCAAAACCGCGCGGCCGGTCGGAATTTTTCTCATCCGTGGTGCCCAGCACCGCCAGCACGAGCACCGCCGTGCCCAGTGCCTCGCAGAAAAATGCCCCGCCCGTCCCGATCAAAGCGCGATGCGCCGCGGTGAGCGGCTGACCGCCCGGATTCGGAAAAAATTCACCGAAGACCATTGCGGTCGCTTCGCTGCCCGCGGCGCCACGCACAATGCCGTGGGCCGCTTCGTAAGCCAGCAACGCGCCCGCATACACCGCATGCAACGCCGCCGCGGCCAGGAATGCGCCGCAAAATTGCGCGGCCACATAGCCGCCGATCAACCGCGCCGGAAAAAGTCCGCAGGCCGCGAGCGCGCAGGTCACCGCCGGGTTGAGATGCGCGCCGCTCAGCGCTCCCGTGAGATGGATCGCCAGCGCGATGCCCAGGCCCCACACGATGGCCACTTGAAAAATGCCCACTTGCGCACCCAGCAGCGTTGCCGCCGCCACCGATCCACAGCCAAAGAACACGAGCAGGAATGTGCCGAACAACTCGCCGGTAAACCACGCGGGCATTCTCACCGTTTTATCTCCATTTCGCCGGACAGCTTGAATTCATCGCCCACGCGCCGCACCGCCACCGCATCGAGAAGCTGTTCGTCAGAGAATGCACAAAATAATTCCACCCGCTGATCGATCTGCGACGCAACTTGCACGAAAGACTGGTATTTTTCGTCTTCCGTGCCCTCGACCCCCGCCGGGTCGGGCGAACCCCAGTGTGCGATCATCGGCTGCCCCGGCCAGACCGGGCACACTTCGCGCGCGTGGTCCCACACCGTGATCACGAAATCGAACTTAACGTCCTTAAACTCGTCCCACGACTTCGAGCGGGCGCCGCTCGCATCGAGGCCGTATCTTTCGCGCAGCACGCGGATCGCCAGCGGATTCACCCGGCCGGTCGGCTTGGCCCCGGCGCTGAAGACCTCGAAGCGGCCCTTGCCTTTCGCCCGCAGCAGATATTCGCCGATAACCGAGCGGGCCGAATTGCCCGTGCATAAAATCAAAATCTTAAAGGGAGGTTTTTGGTTCATGGTTTTTTAGGTAGGGCGCGACCGCCGGGCGCGCCGGGAGAACGGACGGCCCGGCGGTCCGTCCCTACCCCACAGCCGCACGGGCTGGTGGCGGCGAATTTCTTGGCCCGCTGTGCCCGCCGAGCGAGATCGCGTTTGAAAAGCGGCTGCTCACCCGCGCAATCCTGCAGGCATGCGAGGTTGGCCCGCAGCTCGCGCGACGTTTTTTCCGGCAGCGCATAAATCATCCAGTTGCCCTCGCGCCGTGCCGCCACCAGCCCGCGCCGACGCAGGTAGTTCAGGTGCTTGGAGATCTTCACCTGCGGCTCGCCCAGCACGACCTGGAAATGGCATACGCACAGCGGCCCGCGCAGCAGCAGGTTGAGGAGGCGCAGACGCGTCCGGTCGCACAGGCATTCGTAGATTCTGACCAGCTCCATGGCCAAACAATATTCCTCAATAGGAATATACTTCAAGCACCAAATCGCCTCGTCGTCCAATCGTCACAGATTTGCCAATCCAAAGTGTAACCCAATTGGTTACACTTGCCGTGAAAAACGCGCCCAATGACACGCTTCCGCCAAGCATAAAGCTCCGGCTTGCTAGGTCTTTTCCGCCTCGCCACCTTGCGGACCATAAAAGATCACCCAAGTGGCAAAATCATCGGAAAAGTCCTCAAACTGATGGCCGACTCCCGCCGGGACAAAAAGAAACTCCCCGGCCTGAAACGGCTGCCGAACTCCACCCTTCACAAAGTGCCCACGGCCGGAGATGATCACATAAACTTCGTCCCGGGAATGCGGAGTCTGCAGATCGACCTTGTCCGGCTTATACACCTCCAGCACGAGTGAACCGTGCTTAAACAGCTCAATGAACTTTCCGCCGTGGTGTTCGGAAAGCGCCCTCAACGCGTTTTCAGGAGTGAGTCGCATGGATCAAGCGTTCGCCAAATCCTCGAACCGCTTCCGCCGTTCCTGCCGGTAGTTGGTGACCTCCAGGCGAATCCCGTCGGGATCGGAGAAGAAAGTGGCGTAATAGTCCGGGGCATACTCGGGATAAAGTTGCGGCGCCGAGCAACTGATCCCTGCCTCGCTGAAGCGCCTGGCCGCCTCGTCCACGGCGGCGTTATCCTCCACCCGAAAGCAGAAATGGTGCAGCCCGGGGGCGAAGGGATTGTGCGGGATGGAGCTGTGTGCAGGCCGGAGGACAAAACCAAAATGACGATTGAAGTACTGGATATGACGATCGCCGTCGTTAAGGAATGTGTTCTTGCGAAAGCCGAGGATGGTCATGGCCGTGTCGTAAAATTTCTCCGCGCGGTCCAGATCGGAGACCGCGACGTAGATATGGTCGATACCGATGACTTCCGTGCCCATCCCAAACAGCTTTGTCACCGGCTTCATCAAATCAACCCCTGAAAATTCCTTCGTCGTCGTGAAAGATCCTGCGTTGCCTCGGTAGCCGAGGCTGTTTTAATCGTTCGCAATCTTTCCCCCGCCAGCAAACCCAGCCTCCAGCCTTCATGAAAAAATACCTCGTCGAATTCATCGGCACGTTCTTCCTCGTTTTTACGGTCGGCACGGCGGTTCGCAGCGGCGCCTGGCTGGCGCCCCTCGCGATCGGCTCATCCTTGATGGTGATGGTTTTCGCGGGCGGGCATATCTCGGGCGGGCATTTCAACCCCGCGGTCACCCTGGCGGTCTGGCTGCGCGGGAAGCTCGGCGCGAAGGATGGCATTTCCTACTGGCTGGCGCAGTTTGCCGCGGGCGCCATCGCCGCCGTGATCGTGACGTTTCTCTTCAATGGCCCGCCCTGCGCGGCACCGTGCCTTCGCTGATCGTCGAATTTATTTTCACTTTCGCCCTCGCCTGGGTGGTCCTTAATGTCGCCACCGCCAAGGGCACGGCGGGCAATTCATTCTACGGGCTCGCCATCGGCTTCACCGTGATGATCGGCGCGGTCGCGGTGGGTGGAATTTCCGGCGGGGCCTTCAATCCCGCCGTGGGTCTCGGCGTCTTCACGATGGGGCTGGAAAATTTTCACCAACTTGGCGTCTACCTCGTGGCCGAGCTGGCCGGAGCCGCGGTCGCCGCGTTGACCTTCAAGGCGGTCAACGGCGCGGAATAAGGCCGCCTGAAACCACGGATAGCACGGATTTTCACGAAATCCCAAACGCCAAACCTCCAAACGCCAAAAAAATCCGATAGCGGAAAAATAAATGGCTGTAACGCTTGGCTGAAATTTCGTTTTTGAAATTTATTTCGCGTTCGCGATTTGCGCGCGTCAGCGCGCCTCTTACCGCCGCGCGCCGCGATGCAGGCGGCTGGCGGGTTTGGCCAGGGCCGACGATGCCTCGGCCTGCGCCTTCTCGTCAAACAATGCCGAGTAAATGTAGGGAAAGCCCTCGATTTTTTTCCGCTCGATGGGCGTGCCGATGAAGCGCTCGATGCTGCGCGCGTCGCGCACGTTGTCCTCGGTCACGAGGGTGAACGCATCGCCGGTGTTTTGCGCCCGGCCGGTGCGGCCGATGCGGTGCACGTAATCCTCCGGGTTCTCGGGAACGTCGTAGTTGATGACGTGCGAGACGCCCGCGATGTCGAGGCCGCGCGCGGCGATGTCCGTCGCCACGAGCACTTCGTACTTGCCGGACTTGAACCCGGCCAGGGCCTCGGTGCGCTCGCTCTGGTTGCGGTCGGAATGCAGCACGCCGACGGAATGCTTCGAGGCCTTCAACCGCTCGGCGATGCGATCCGCCCCCATCTTGGTGCGACAAAAGATAATCACACTCTTGAATTCGGTCTGCTCGAGCAGCGTCTGCAGCAGGGAGTATTTCTGCGAGGCCACCACCGGGTAAAACGCGTGGGCCACCGTTTCCGCCGCCGCACGCTGGCGGCCGATCTCCACGGTGGCCGGATCACGCAGCGCCCAACTGGCCAGTTGCGCGATCTCCGGCGGGAGCGTCGCGGTGAAAAACAGCGTCTGCCGGGCTTTCGGGCATTTCTTCACGATGCGCTTCACATCGGGCAGGAAACCCATGTCGAGCATGCGGTCCACCTCGTCAAGCACGAGAATTTCAATGTGATCGAGCGAGCAGTTGCCCTGCTCCATGTGGTCAAGCAGCCGCCCCGGCGTCGCCGCCAGCACATCGACGCCCCGTTTCAAATCCTCCAGCTGTTTCCCGTATCCAACACCGCCATACACGACGGTCGCGCGCAGGCCGGTGAACTTGCTGAAAGTCTTGAACGCCTCCTCCACCTGCAGGGCGAGTTCGCGCGTG
>DASYOA010000286.1:0-4728 GCA_036008265.1 Opitutaceae bacterium | reverse complement strand
TCACATTTTGTATCAAATGAATGAATTTCCCGGCCGTCTTTCGCATCAGATCCCGACCTGGGTAAAGCCTGGCAGTATCTTCCATATCCGACTGCGCTGTGATCCAGCCCAGGCCCCGCCGCTTATCAGCGAGCCTCTGGGGAATTTGTTGCTCGATGCGTTTGTGCACTATCATCGCTCTGGCCGCTGGTTCTGTCGGCTTGCGTTGGTCATGCCGGATCATGTGCATGCGCTGCTGGCATTCGATCGCGAGGCGGAAATGAGCCGTGTCATTGGCACATGGAAAAATTACGCCGCCCGAAAGCTGGGCGTGTGTTGGCAATCGAATTATTTTGATCATCGCATTCGCTCACCAAAAGAGCTGGATGCAAAAGAGGGGTATATTCGTTGTAATCCGGTCGCCAAAGGATTGTGCATCAAGCCGGAAGAGTGGGCGTGGGTGATTGCGCCGCCGCCTGAAGACTATGCGAGTGGCTGTACGCAAAAGTGACCAATCAAGCGCGTCAGGGACGCCGCGCTCCACCTTTTCGGAGCGTTGCAGATGTCGAATATGACAAATTTCAGTCAGGGGTTGGGGCGGAACGCGGCCTCCGGACGCGTTTGTCTGGTCGTTTCCCTATGCGGCTGCGCGCGCCGGGACGACACGCGCCACCTTTCTTGGACTCGATCTTCGCGTCTCCGCACTGCCCCCGAAAATTACTTCAGGATCATTTCCTTCACCGTCTTGCCGGCGGGGATCATCGGCAACACGTGCTCGGTATAGGGCACGATGACGTCGAGGACGAAGGGGCCGTCGCAATCGAGCATTTCCTGGATCGCGTCGCGCAGCTCGGATTTTTTGATCACGCGCCGGCCTTTCACGCCGAAGCCTTCGGCGATTTTCACGAAGTCGGGATAGAGCGCGGAGGGATTGTCGGGACCGCCGACATTGCTCTCGTCGCCCAGGATGGTGTTGCCGCGCACGCGGTCGTAGAAGCGGTCTTCCCACTGCACGACCATGCCGAGGTGCTGGTTGTTCAGGATCATCGCCTTCGCGCCGATTTTCTCGATGTGCGCGGTGGCGAGTTCCTGTACGTTCATCATGAAGGAGCCGTCGCCATCGATGTCGATGACCTGTTTGTCCGGGCGGGCGACTTTTGCGCCGAGGGCGGCCGGATAGCCGAAGCCCATCGCGCCGAGGCCGAGCGAGCTGATGTAGCGGCGCGGTTCGTTGAAGCGGTAGAATTGCGCGGCCCACATCTGGTGCTGGCCGACGCCGGTGGTGATGATGGCGTCGCCCTTGGTCAGTTCGTAGAGCGCGGCCACCGCCTCCTGCGGGAGGATGTGCGGCGACTTGCCGAAGCCGGCGGAGCTGTCGAAAGGCTGCTCTTTTTTCCACTGCGCGATCTGCGCGTGCCACGCGGCGGTGTCGGGCGGCGTGAACTTGTGCGCGGCGATGAGCTCGTTGAGGCGGCCGAGCGCGTACTTGATGTCGCTGACGATGGGCAGGACGCCGCGTTTGTTTTTGTTGTGCTCGGAGGCGTCGATGTCGATGTGGACGATCTTGGCGTTGGCGGCGAATTTGCTGACTTCGCCGGTGATGCGGTCGTCGAAGCGTGCGCCGAGGACGATCAGCAGGTCGCACTGGTCCACGGCCCAGTTGCCATAGGCCGCGCCGTGCATGCCGAACCACTGCATGGAGAGGGGATGCGACTCGGGAAACGCGCCCACGCCCATGAGCGTGGTGGCGACGGGAATATTGGTCTTTTCCGCAAAAGTTTTTAGCTCGGCGTGGCCGTCGGCGGAAATGATGCCGCCGCCGACATAGAGCACGGGCTTCTTCGCCCCGGTGATGAGCGGGAGGATTTGTTTGAGCTGCTCGTCGGTCGCGCGGTGCACGGCGCCGATGTAGGGATTGCGAAATTCGACCGTGGCGGGATACACCGGGGTAATCTTCGCCTGCTGCACGTCCTTCGGGATGTCGATGACAACCGGGCCGGGCCGGCCGCTGCGCGCGATGTGGAAGGCTTCCTTGAAAATGCGCGGCAGGTCCTGCGCATTCATCACGAGGTAAGAATGCTTCACGATCGGCAGGGTCATGCCGTAGAAATCGGTTTCCTGGAGCGCCATCTTCCCGATGTATTTCGAGTAAACCTGGCCCGTGATCGCGACGAGCGGCGTGGAGTCCATGAACGCGTCGGCGATGGCGGAGACGAGGTTGGTCGCGCCGGGGCCGCTGGTGGCCATGCACACGCCGACCTTGCCCGTGGCGCGGGCATAGCCCTCGGCCGCGAACGAGCCGCCCTGCTCGTGGCGGGGCAGGATGGTGCGGATCTTGTCGGTGCGGGCGAGCGCCTGGTGCAGTTCCTGCGAAGCGCCGCCGGGATAGGCGAAGATGACGTCCACGCCCTCGCGAATGAGGCACTCGACGACGCATTCGGCGCCCTTCATTTCGTGGCCGATTTCAGCCTGGGGAAATGCCGTGGTGGTGGTGGATGTTTTCATGGCGGGAGAGAGTCGGAAATTAAAAAGCCATTTGGCACCCCGGGCAAGTCTAGGTTTTGGGGGTGTCAGGCACCAAAATCGTTCTCGTACTCCTAATCGTTCTCGTTCTCCGAATGCCCGGAATCCGATTATGAGAACGATAACGAGTACGAGAACGAGGGATGGAGCCAAAGTTCGGCGCGCCCTACCTACCAATTCGGCAGAAATTGAGCGACTACCTGCTTGCGCTATCGGTGGTATTTCTTACTCTGTCTGCATGCTGGTAACTGCCAGTCTCGCTTCGCATCTTCGGCGGCTTTCTCCCCGTGAAAAGGCTGCGCTGGCTGATCATCTTTGGCGGGAATCAGAAGCGAAAGTGAAGCCGACTTCGGCGCAACTGGCGATTTTGGATGCCCGGGCCAAGGATGCGGCAGCCCATCCGGAGAAGCTTCGGCCCCTCGGTGATGCGGTTCGGCGCCTTCGTCGGTGAAGGCAAGGTAGAGCGCGACCGCCGGGCGCGCCGAATCGAACACGGCGGATTAGGGATAATCCGCCCTACCAATTTCAGCTTGAATAGCCCAATCATTGGTAGCGCAATTTCGCGGTGCTGAAACTTCTTTTCATTGGCGACATCGTGGGGCGGCCGGGGCGCGACATCGTGATCGAGCGCGTGCCGCAGCTGCGCACGGAGCTGGGGCTCGATTTCGTCATCGCCAATGCCGAGAACGCCGCGGCGGGCGCGGGGCTGACCGGCATGCTGGCGAAGTCGTTGCTCGCGGCGGGCGTCGATGCGCTCACGCTCGGCGACCATGTGTGGGACCAGAAAGGCTTCGAGGCCGAGATCGGCTTGCTCGAGCGCGTGTGCCGTCCGGCGAATCTGCCCGCCGTGTGCCCGGGACGGGAATTTTTAATTTTGGAAGCGAAAGGCTTCAGGCTCGCGGTCCTTACCGTGCTCGGCCGGCAATACCTGAATATGAAGGCGGACTGCCCGTTTTTGGGCGCGGACAAACTTCTCGCGCAGCTGGCGGGTCAGGCTGACGGATTTTTTGTGGAGGTGCATGCCGAGGCGACGTCGGAGAAGCAGGCGCTCGGCTGGCATCTCGACGGCCGCGCGCTGGCGGTGGTGGGCACGCACACGCACGTGCCGACGGCGGACGCGAGCGTGCTGCCGAACGGCACGGCGTTCCTGTGCGACGCGGGCATGACGGGACCTTACGCGAGCGTGCTCGGGCGCGAGGTGAAGCCGGTCATCGGACGCTTTCTCGACGGGATGCCGAGGAAATTTGACGTGGCCGAAGGCGACGTGAGGCTATCGGCCGTGCTGGTGGAGTTCGATCCCGCGACAAAACGCGCAACGAAGTGCGAACTCGTTACCGTGCGGAAGTGATTTCTCGCGAAGGATCCGAAGGCAGCGAAGGTGGGAATGCATAAGTGAATTAGGGTGGAACGCGGCCTCCGGACGCGTTGATGAGCGCGTCAGGGACGACACGCTCCACCTATTAAACAAACTTCGCGCCTTTGCGTCTTTGCGCTTAAAAACTCCGATCTCAGTTATGCGCCGTGCCGGCTTCTTCGTAAACGCCGAGGTGGCGGTAGCGTTCGTAGCGGGTTTCGCGCAATCTTTCAGGCGAAAGGGAGACCAGGTCGTTAAGGTGCTTTTGCAGCGCGTACTTCAGCGTGGCCGAGGCCTGGTCGGGGTTATTGTGCGCGCCGCCGAAGGGCTCGGTGATGATTTCGTCCACGATGCCGAGTTTCTCGAGGGTGTCGGCGTTGAGCTTGAGGGCCTCGGCGGCCTTGGCCGCGGCGTCGCGGTCTTTCCAGAGGATGGCGGCACAGCCTTCGGGTGAGATGACGGAGTAGTAGCTGTTTTCGAAAATGAGCACGCGGTCGGTCACGCCGATGCCGAGCGCGCCGCCGGAGCCGCCTTCGCCGACGATGACGCAGATGGTGGGCGTGCGAAGCATGGCCATTTCACGGAGATTGACGGCGATGGCCTCGGCGACATGGCGTTCCTCAGAGCCGATGCCGGGGTAGGCGCCGGGCGTGTCGATGAAGCTGAGGACGGGCAGGCCGAATTTTTCGGCGAGGCGCATCAGGCGGAGCGCCTTGCGGTAGCCTTCGGGTTGGGGCATGCCGAAGTTGCGTTCGATTTTTTCCTTGGTCTCGCGGCCCTTTTGCTGGGCGATGATCATGACCGGCTGGCTGCCGAAAAAGGCCGTGCCGCCGACGAGTGCGCGGTCGTCCTTGAACTGGCGGTCGCCGTGC